>NZ_JADOVD010000006.1:0-221249 GCF_015752245.1 Flavobacterium sp. CG_9.10 | reverse complement strand
TTTTTACCCATCGTTATTTGAATTTTGCAACTCTAAATTACGATTATTTTAAGAAGCCATTAATTTGGCTTCTTTTTTATCGGACAACAATGATATTGAATAAACGTTTTTTCCTTATACGCATTTACTATTTTCGATACATATTTACTGTTGGTATCAAAAGTTTCCGAAAGCATTTGTATGGTAAGATTAGGCTGTAGAAAAGCTTTTTGAGTTTCAAAGTGGGTTAGTTTCACCAGAATTTGATTTACTAAATCTTCTGCGATTCCTATATCTTCTATTTTGCTAGGATTAGGTTTAATTTTTTTTGTTTCGGTAACAGGTATGCGATCGTCATTTGTTACGATTGCTTGATTCATAATGAAATCAAATCTCGCACGATATTGTTTTTTAAGTTTATACTGGTGAAATCCAAACATACCTATAGGGATAAACAGTAATAATAAGGTTCCTATTCCCCAATAAGATTGTATTTTGTCTTCTTTGAGAGACTTTATAAGACTTTCTTTTTCTATAATAAGATTAGGTGTATCGTATTCTTTTTGAAGTTTTTTAGTTAATTCTTTATAATTGATTTGCAAAACACTGTCAATATACATGTACTTAGTTATGTATTTTAATTGACTTGCTGCATCTCCTTTGTTTTTAAAATACGAAATCAAATAAGGATAACCACTCGTAAACTCGGGAGTAATCCTTTTCGTAATGTTATGGATAGAATCAACTTTAATGAAGTTTTTCACTGCTTTATCTTTGTAACCTAATCCATCATAAGCTTTTGCTGTATAATAATAAGAAGCTAATATATTTCCTTGATCTTTATAGAAAATCATTTTAGGAAATGCTTTCTTTATACTGTCCAAAGCAGCATAAAAGTTCTTCTTGAGCACTAAATTAGCCCCTTCATTTAAGGTAAAAAGAGCATTGCTCCGGTAATCTTTTGTCATTTTAGACTCTTGATAACCCAATTTGTTATAATAGGTAGCAGAATCTGATTGCTGTAATGCTTTGTGAGCATCCGCAAGTGCAAAAATAACAAGTTGAAACGAATAGGAATATTGGGGTGTTCGAACTGCTTTATCCTTATAATAATTAAAACATTCTCTATACAAATCTAATGCTTCTTGTACCTCGCCTAATTCTTCTGAGCGCAAAACGGCTATAGAAAATTTGACATCGTAATAAAAATCAGGGTTGTTTTTTTTAGCAAGACTTTCAGCAATTAAAAAATTATCAATAGCTTCCTTGTACTTAAACTGCTTTTTATAAACGTATCCTTTTCCGGAGTAGGCATAAGCAGGGAATTTTACATCGTTTAAATTTTTTGTATAGACTATAGCGCTATCTAGGTAGTGCAAGGCTTTCTCGTTTTCGGCTAGTAAAGAAAGTAAAAAGCACCCTCTAGCTTTTTGAACAGGATTATTTTCGCTTTTAGCTTTTATTAAATAAGCATTGGCGTATTCTAATTGTTTTTTCGGATTTCTCTCATTATCCCAAAAAAACTTCTTTAAATCATCATAAGGAAGTTGCTTCAAATCTTTTTTGTGTACTTGAGCAAGCAAAACAATTGGCAAAAAGAATAACAATAGGTTTTTATAGCAAAATAAGCGGAGCGTCATTGGTAATTTTTTACAAAAATACCACAAAAACTAAGAAATTTGTGATAAATAATTATTTAGGAGGTCAATTTAAAGAGCTAAAATGTAGCTGTTTACACATGCTCATACTTCTAAATTCCTGAATTCCGTATCGAAATTCCCGAATCTCGATAACGATAGTTTGCTTTGAAAGGGTTCTTCATCTAGTTTTGCCCTCAGGAAAGTGAAACGATTTTTAGTAAGACGTTACTGGAAAAACGAACTCTTTTTTGAAATTTAATTGGGCCAATTATAAGGGATTGCTTCAGCTGCATTGTAACCCTTTAAAAAAACAGAGCATAAGGGATTTGATATAGCTAATTTGTACCCTTTAAAAAAAACAGAGCAAGACGGAATTTACAGATGCCGAAAAAAGAATGTAGAAAGTGAACATGTATTCTCGAGAAACACCTTTTGTAAAACAAAAAAAAATGTTTAATCTTGCCTGTGGGCTTGGAGTAATGATTGTTGGCGTAGCTGTTGGGTATGGACTTTATTGTCTTGCAGACTGGGCAAC
Source organism: Flavobacterium sp. CG_9.10 (assembly GCF_015752245.1). NCBI lineage: Bacteria > Pseudomonadati > Bacteroidota > Flavobacteriia > Flavobacteriales > Flavobacteriaceae > Flavobacterium > Flavobacterium sp. CG_9.10. The sequence continues at coordinate 219,095 of NZ_JADOVD010000006.1, read as the reverse complement.
AAGTTAATTTTGTGTATTATGAAACAAATTTTTTCAATTTTGCAACCATATTGGTTTAAATTGTTTATTGTTGGTGTTTTAATAGGTGCTTTTGTCGCACATATTCAAAAACTAAAACAATAAAAAAAGAATGTAAATAGGAATTGTTTTAATTCTTGTTTACAAATAAGAACCACAATATAATTTTGTATTGTGGTTCTTAAATAATTTAGTTTTAATTTTTTTGTTAATTTTTTACGCATGACCTTCAGTCAAGACCCCATAAACACCATAGAAAATCTTATTGCCAAAAACAAAACCAAGAGTATTTCTATCTATTTGGTTCTAGTTTTGGCAATTATTGTTTTTCTATTATTACTTCCCATTATCAAAATTGATATTAGCAGTCAGAGTCGAGGGATGATTCGCAGTACTACCGATAATGTTCCGCTAAGTTGTTTGGTCAACGGCAAAGTTACATTTGTCAAACTCAAGAACAATCAAGTAGTACACCTAGGTGATACGCTCGTAAGACTCACACAAGAAAATTTAGACACCGAAAAAGCGACCAATCAGGAACTTGCAGTCGATTTGCAGGACCGCATTCGGGATTTATCACTTGTCGTTTTAGGCAAAAATAGTTCGCTAAAAACTCCTGGCGTACAACAAGAATGGTACAGTTATCTGAGTAAAAAAAGTGAACTGCAAAGTAAAATTGCCCAAGCCAAAACTGGTTACGACCGCAACAAGCAATTGTATGACAAAGGCATAATTGCCAAAGCGGAATTCGAAAAATATAGTTTTGAGTACACTTATTCCCAACAAGCACTTTCCGGATTGGAGAAAACCCAGCGAAGCTTGTGGCAAAACAACAAGAGAGATCTTGAAGAACAACTCAAAAACCTAAATGGAACGCTGCAAAAAATAAAAGTGGAATCCAAAAATTATGTCATAACTGCGCCTTTATCAGGCACGATAGAAAATTTCTCTGGGTTTCAGGTAGGCTCTTTCTTGAACGCCTCTCAGCCAATTGCCACTATTTCGGCTACGGATAAACTAATTGTGGAAAGCACCGTTTCACCAAACGATATTGGACTGATACAGAAAAACCAAAAAGTAAAATTCCAGATTGATGCTTTCAATTACAACCAATGGGGATTACTGGAAGGGAAAGTAATTGACATCGACCATAATATTACCATTCAAGGAGAGCAAGCATTTTTTAAAGTACGATCTGCTTTGAATGTAACCACAATGAAATTACAATCGGGTTACAAAACCAAAGTCACCAAAGGAATGACCCTAACAACACGATACATTATAACAAGAAGAAGTTTATTTGATTTATTGTTTGATAAAGTAGATGATTGGTTAAACCCGAAAATAATTAGTAATTAGAAAGTAGTAATTAGAAATTGCTACTTACTACTTTCTAATTACTACTTACTAAGGTTTTCTTTCAGTTTTTTTGTTATGGATATCAAAAGTTTTAATAATTCCACACAATCATTAGACAATGAATCAAATTCAATTTTTGTGATGTATTCCGTTTCAAATAATAGTTCAAGCCAATACTGGGTTTCGTTTGCTTCTTTTAAAGCAATATATAGTTTATTTAGAAAGTCTTTCTTGCTTTGGGCAAATTCACTTTCTTTTATTAAAGCTCCTATTGCTGTTCCGCTTCGTAGTATTTGTTTTGAAAGAACAAATTCCTTTTTTGTGGATTGTAAATATTTAAAAGTGTTGATTATTCTAATCGCAAATTTTTTTGATTTAAGATGCAATACATTATCATTTTTCATAATTGTAATTTTTTAAAGATCGAAGGATTTTAAAATTACTAATTTCTAACTACTAATTTCTAATTAAATTGGCCTCAATAAAAATAAAACAACATGATATTAAAGATTGTGGTGCTGCTTGTCTCGCATCTATTGGAAATCATTATAAGGTTAATCTCCCTATAGCGCGCATTCGCCAATACGCAAATACCGATAAACGAGGTACAAATGTATTGGGAATTATAGAAGCCGCCGAGAAAATGGGCTTTACCGCCAAAGGGGTTAAAGGTGGCATGGATGCTATTGATAAAATTCCGCTTCCGGCTATTGCTCACGTTGTGGTAAAAGAACAGTTGCATCATTATATCGTAATCTATAAAGTTGAAAAGTCGAAAGTCGAAAGTCAATCAAAGATTACAGTAATGGATCCTGCTTTTGGCAAAATAGAAACCTATACTTACGAAGAGTTTCAAAAAATCTGGTCTGGTGTTTTGATTCTTTTTGCACCAAATGATGATTTTAGGACCTATAATGAAAAAATTGCTCCTATAAAACGCTTCTGGCATTTGGTTCAACCACACAAAACTATTCTGATTCAGGCTTTAGTCGGTGCTATACTTTTTACAGTTTTGGGATTAGCGATGTCTATTTATATCCAAAAAATAACCGATTACGTTTTGGTGGAAGGCAATAGAAAACTACTCAATTTATTGAGCGTTTCCATGATTGCCATAATTTTACTTCAAGCCTACATTGGTTCAAAAAAGAGCGTTTTTGTTATGAAAACGGGACAGTTGATCGATGCAAAATTGATTTTGGGCTATTACAAACATCTATTGCATTTGCCACAACGTTTTTTCGACACTATGCAAATTGGAGAAATAACCTCCAGAATAAATGATGCTGTAAAAATAAGATCTTTTATCAACGAGGTGGCCATCGACATGATTGTAAATGTGTTTATTGTTATTTTTTCATTCACGCTAATGTTTACCTATTATTGGAAATTGGCTTTGGTTATTTTGCTGGTGATTCCGTTTTATGGGACCATTTATTTTGTTTTAAATAAATTCAACAAGAAAGTAGAACGAAATATAATGGAAAATGCCGCTGAATTGCAAACTCAATTGGTCGAAAGTGTTACTCATATTAGAACGGTAAAAGAATTTGGAATAGAAGAGTTCTCTAATTTAAAAACCGAAAACAAATTCGTGAAATTGTTGTTCACAACTTATAAATCAGGTTTGAATAGTATTTTTGCAGGAACATCAACACAGTTTTTAGCATCGATTTTCACTGTTATTCTAATGTGGATTGGTTCGGGTTATGTGATTGATCGCGCCATCACTCCGGGAGAATTATTTTCATTTTATGCTTTGATTGGATACTTTACTTCGCCGGTAGCATCATTAATTGGAATGAATAAAACGGCTCAAAATGCATTAATAGCTGCAGACAGACTTTTTGAGATAATGGATTTAGAACGGGAAGAAACTGAGAATAAAGTAGCACTGCAAAGGGAAAATATTGGAGACATCAAATTTGAAAATGTAAGTTTTCGATATGGTTCACGAACTGAAGTTTTTAAAAACTTCAACGCCATTTTCAAAAAAAATGAAACCACAGCTATTGTTGGTGAAAGCGGTAGCGGTAAAACAACATTGATTTCGCTTTTGCAAAATTTATATCCTATAAAAGAAGGAAAAATTTATATTGGAGAGTATGATGCACAATTTATTCATTATCAAAGCTTACGTAATTGCATTGGAGTAATCCCACAACAACTCAATTTGTTTTCAGGAAATATTATAGAGAATATCGCTTTAGGTGATTCGTTTCCCAATATTCAGAGAATTTTAGATCTATCCAAACAATTAGGAATTACAGAATTTGTTGAAAAATTACCCAATGGTTTTGAAACTCAAATTGGCGAAAACGGAGCCATGCTCTCTGGCGGACAAAAACAACGAATTGCCATTGCCAGAGCATTATATAAAAATCCTGAAGTTTTATTGATGGATGAAGCTACATCCTCTTTGGACACCAATTCAGAACGTATTGTAAAAGAAGTGATTGATAATTTTAAATCTCAGGGAAAAACAGTTATCGTCATTGCCCATAGACTAAGCACCATTGCCAATGCAGATACTATTCTGGTAATGGAAAACGGAACAATTGTTGAGTCAGGAAATCATAAGTATCTACTAGAGCAAAAAGGCAAATATCATGATCTGTGGAGTAAACAAGGATTGGGATAGTCAAAACACTATAATTGTTAAATGAATCGTTGTGATTCTTTTGATTTTCGAAAGTCAGAAAGTGAATTTTCGGACGGTATATAAATGAAAAATGGAAGCCTTAGTGGGGCTTCCATTTTTCGGGTAAGAAATATATAACCTTATTCTTTGGTGACTACTTGCATGGTTTCGCGACTCACTTGTTTTAACAAAACCACTTTGTCTTTTTCAACGGTTTGTGCTGCATTATCATTGAAATGTCTAATGGTATATAAAGTTACATTTTCTTCAAAATCAACTTTAAATTTTTTGGATAAAAGGGCATTTAAGTCTTTGAAATTGCCAAATTTATCTTCAACGCAAACAGAAAAGCTAATAGCAGAATTCTGAATTAAGTTAACTTTGAGTTTGAATTGATGAAACAAAGCAAAAATTTCGCTGATGTTTTCTTCCATTATAAAAGAGAAATCTATAGAGGAAAGCGAAATCAAAAGTTGGTTTCTTTTGACAATAAAACAAGGTAAATATGGTTCTAAATCGGCACCTTTGGCAACACGAGTTCCTGGCAATAATGGATTAATAAACGATTTTACATACAAAGGAATCTCCTTTTTTTGCAAAGGTTGCAATGTTTTTGGGTGAATAACGGTAGCGCCATAAAACGCCAGTTCAATGGCTTCACGATACGAAATTTGATTCAGCAAACTTGCGTTTTCAAAATATCTTGGGTCAGCATTCATAACTCCCGGAACATCTTTCCAGATTGTTACACTTTCGGCATTTAAACAATAAGCAAAAATGGCAGCGGTATAATCAGAACCTTCACGACCTAAAGTGGTGGTGAAATTATTTGCATCAGAACCCAGGAAACCTTGCGTAATATTCAGAATTTTTCTTTTTACAGTTTTGGAAATATTTTTTTGTGTCAATTCCCAATCTACTTCCGCATCTCTATAATTGGCGTCGGTTTTTATGAAATTGCGCACATCCAGCCATTGTGTTTTTATTCCCATAAAACTCATAAAATGGCTTAATATAGTGGTCGAAATTAATTCACCATAACTTACAATTTGATCGTAAACGAAATTGTAATTTGGAGATTTATTATGAGCCAAAAAATATTCTAAATCTGTAAATTGTGAATTAACAGCAGCGAAAACTACATTTTTTTCATCCTCAAATAAATCCATTAAGATTTGATTGTGGTATTTTTTTACTTCTTGAACCGAAGAATTTAATTCGGCTGATTTATCGAAATAATTTTTAATAACCAGCTCCAATGCATTTGTAGTCTTTCCCATGGCAGAAACCACCAACAATACATCTTCATAACCCACTTTTTGTAAAACGTCATAAACGTTTTTAATTCCTTCCGCGTCTTTCACAGAAGCACCACCAAATTTGAATACTCTCATATTTTTTAAACAAAAAAATTTGTAATTTTATTTCAATCTATTATCTACAAAATAGTTGATTCCTTCCTCATCCATTTGTGCCAAATACCAATTTTTCAGGACTTTTGCACCTGATTTTTCATAAAATTCGATCGCAGGTGTATTCCAGTCCAGAACATGCCAGTCAATTCTTCGAACATTGTCTCTCTTACCTTGTTTGATAATTTCTGAATACAAAGCGTAGCCTAATCCAGTGCCTCTCATCTTGTCTTTTACCACTAGATCTTCAAGGTGGATTATTTTTCCTTTCCAGGTGGAATAACGATAATAATACAACGCAATTCCCACAATTTCTTTTTCAACTTCGGCTACAAAAACATGAAATAAAGGAGTTGGGCCAAAACCATCACGAACTAAATCATCTACGGTTACAAGAACAGCATCTGGTTCTTTTTCAAATTCGGCTAATTCTTGTATTAGACCTAGAACAGCGCGCATGTCTTCTGGTTTTCCTTTTCTGATATTCATAAATTCTTATTTTTAATATTTTCAATTGATGAAAATAAAGCTTTTTAGCTTAAAATTCAGCAATTTTTAAAGCAAATATACAATAGTGACAAACTAAGTAAATATTATTCAAATCATTTTCACAAAAAAACCGATATTTGTGACTTCAAAATAACTACAACGATTTCGTAATGGAAGAACGCAACAGAACACTAGGTGAATTTATCATCGAAAACCAAAATGCTTTTCAATATTCGTCAGGCGAATTATCCCGAATTATCAACTCCATCCGACTGGCTGCAAAAGTGGTCAACTACAAAGTGAATAAGGCCGGATTAGTGGATATAATAGGCGCTGCCGGTGAACAAAATATTCAAGGAGAAGATCAACAAAAACTGGATGTATATGCCAATGAAGTTTTTATTCAAACTTTGATAAATAGAGAAATTGTTTGCGGCATCGCCTCCGAAGAAAACGATGATTTCATCACTGTTGAAGGAAGCGATAAAAGCCATAATAATAAATATGTAGTTTTAATGGATCCGCTTGACGGCTCATCAAATATTGATGTGAATGTATCTGTTGGAACCATATTTTCTGTTTATAGAAGAGTGACTCCGATAGGTACTCCAGTTACAATCGAAGATTTTTTACAACCGGGAATTAATCAAGTGGCTGCGGGCTATGTGATTTATGGAACTTCTACAATGCTAGTTTATACAACGGGGCATGGCGTAAACGGATTTACTTTAAACCCAGCAATTGGAACGTTTTATTTATCTCATCCCAACATGCAGTTTTCTAAAGATGGAAATATTTATTCCATAAATGAAGGAAACTATGTTCATTTTCCTCAAGGGGTGAAAGATTACATTAAATATTGTCAGCTGGAAGAAGAAGATAGACCGTATACTTCTCGTTATATAGGAAGTTTAGTTTCCGATATTCACAGAAATATGATAAAAGGAGGGATTTATATTTATCCTACCAGTTCTAAAGCTCCAAAAGGGAAATTGCGTTTATTATATGAATGCAATCCAATGGCATTTATTGTAGAACAGGCTGGAGGAAAAGCTTCGGACGGTTTTGGGAGTATCATGGAAATTATCCCTACGGAATTACATGAGCGTGTTCCATTTTTCTGCGGAAGCTCCAATATGGTAGAAAAAGCAGAAGATTTTATGCAAAAAGCAAAATTGAGCAAGTACTAAAAACAAAATCTATAAAAAAAGCTTCCGCCATGGCGGAAGCTTTTTTATTTATGAATGCTTCAACATTTCAGTGACGAAAGCATCTAAATCTACTTTTTCATCTACCAATATCATTGCTTTTTCAATGATGTAATCCACGTTTTCCGGAGTAAAACCTAATGCTAATCCGATTTTTCTTAACAACAAATCTTGTTTGTCTCCTAAATGGTGATCAACATGAACCATTCTGGCTAAATCGAACAAACGCTCTAGTCTTTGCTCGTGCAAATACGGAGGATTGATAGGATATTTTAATGGGTTTTCTAAAATTTCTGCATATTCTGCTGGAGAAATTTCTAGTTTTAAAGCTAGTTTGTTTAAAAACTCTTTTTCCTCTGGAGCAAATTTTCCATCTGCAAGTGCCACACGAACAATAGCTGAAAAATGACCTTTATTTCTTTGTTTGAATTCGCTATCAAATAAATCTGAAAATGACATAATTATAATTTTTTATCTTACAAAGATAAATCTATTTTTAAATTTATTGATTTTAATTTTCTTATAAATTTTGTTTTCTCAATTTGAGCTTTTTTAAGCAATGATTTATTTTTTGAAATCAATCATTTTCAAAATTAATCGTAAGTTTACAAACCCAATCTCAACCTATATTATTTACTATGTCAGAATTTTGGATTTATTTTCAAATAGGATTAAAACATGTTTTGGATATTCATGCTTATGATCATGTTTTGTTTTTAATAGCTTTAACAGTTCCGTTCTTATTTAAGGACTGGCAACGAATAGTATTGCTGGTGTCAATGTTCACAATTGGTCATACTTTGGCTCTATTATTGTCAATATTTGGAATAATTGCCATTAAAGTTAATGTGGTCGAATTATTAATTCCAATAACCATATTAATCGTAGCTTTGTTTAGCATTTTTACATCAGGGAAATCAAATAAAAAAGAAAGCATAAATCTGGTATTTTTTATCACTCTTTTCTTTGGAATAATTCATGGTTTGGGTTTTTCAAATTATTTTAAATCGATACTTGGCGGCAGCCCCAGCTCGAAATTATTACCGTTGTCTGAATTTGCATTGGGTATTGAAGCGGCTCAAATCGTAGTTGTTTTTGTTGTTTTGGTTCTATCCTATATTGTGCAAACGGTTTTTAGATTTTCTAAAAGAGACTGGACTTTGGTCATGTCAGCGTTTATAATAGGAGTAGTTTTACCAATGATTGTAGAAAGTAAAATCTGGATTAGATAAAAAATGGAATTAGGTAAATTAAATAAATACGATAAAGCGTATCTTAGGATTGCAACAGAATGGGGTCTTTTGTCGTATTGTAAAAGAAAACAAGTGGGCGCAATAATCGTTAGAGATCGAATGATAATCTCCGATGGTTATAACGGGACGCCTTCGGGATTTAAAAATTGTTGTGAAGATAATGAAGGATTAACACGCTGGGATGTGTTGCATGCTGAAGCAAATGCTATTTTAAAAGTGGCACGATCGACACAGTCTTGTGAAGGAGCGACATTGTATATTACGCTTTCTCCATGTAAAGAATGCAGTAAATTAATTCACCAATCCGGGATAAAAAGAGTTGTGTATCATAATGGATATCGAGATGATTCAGGAATTCAATTTTTGATAAAAGCAGGAATAGAAGTAGAGCATATTCCTATATTAGAAGAGTAAATGAAAATTAATAATAAATACCTGCCCATATATTTTTGCGTAACTCTTGCTTTAGGAGTTATTCTGGGGAGTGTATTGAGTTTTTCAAACCAAAATCAATTTTTTGCCAAAAACAATTCTAAAAATAAGCTGAATAGACTTATTGATTTTATTAATAACGAGTATGTAGATAGCGTAAATACCGATTCTATAGTAAATCTTACCGTTGATAATATTTTGGCAAAATTGGATCCACATTCCGTTTATATTCCGCCAACTGAGCAAGCAGAAGTTGTTGAAAGCATGAAAGGAGACTTTGTAGGTATTGGGGTGAATTTCTACATGTATAATGATTCTGTTGCCATAATAAAAACTGTTGAAAATGGCCCTTCGGCAAAAGCTGGAGTAAAAGCAGGCGACCGGATTTTGTATGCTGACAAAACCAAATTATTTGGACGTAAATTGCCTAATGATAGTTTGTTTTCCAAATTAAAAGGATCAATAGGTTCTGTTATTGAACTTACGGTTTACAGAAAATCAGAAGGTAAAAAGATTAAAGTAAAAATAAAAAGAGATGTAATTCCGCTTAAAAGTGTTGATGTTTCTATGCTTTTGAAAAATAATACGGGTTACATAAAAATCAATCGATTTGCTGAAACTACGTATAACGAGTTTGCAGCAGGGCTTTTGAGTTTGAAAAAACAAGGCGCCAGATCATTGATAATAGACGTGCGCGATAATGGCGGAGGCTATATGGAAGAAGCTATCGCGATAGCCGATGAGTTGTTGAAAGACAAACAATTAATTGTTTTCACCAAAAATAAAAAAGGTACTATTGAAAAAACATTTGCCACAAAACTAGGAAGTTTTGAAACCGGAAATGTATATGTGTTGATTAATGAAAATAGTGCGTCTGCCAGTGAAATTCTCGCTGGAGCAATCCAAGATAATGACAGAGGAACTATTGTAGGACGCAGATCTTTTGGTAAAGGATTAGTACAACGAGAAATGGATTTTGAGGATGGTTCGGCAGTGCGATTGACTATTGCCAGATATTACACTCCAACGGGACGTTCCATACAAAAACCGTATTCAAAAGGGAATGAAGATTATTTCAAAGAATCGGATGCGCGTTTTCAAAACGGAGAATTATACAGTAAAGACAGTATAAAAGTTTCGGACACATTGAAGTTCAAAACTAAAAAAGGTAAAATTGTTTACGGCGGTGGCGGAATTGTTCCTGATGTTTTTGTGCCTCTTGAAGTGGAACATGGCAGTGAAAGTACGGCTTATTTGTTGGAATCAGGTATTGTGGGGCATTTTGTTTTCGAACAATTAGATGCCAACAGGAATATTTTTAAAGGCTTGACTTTTCAACAGTTTAAAGCTAAAATGGATGCAACCGATGTGTATTTTAATTCTTTTCAAAAATACATTTTTCAAAACGGATTGGATTTGAAATTTGGAAAAAGCAAGTCTTTTGTAAAACGTTACATCACCGCAGAATTTGCGCGCCAACTATACGGTGAAAATTATTACTATGAAATTGTATTGAAAGAAGATGCGATGATAAAAGCAATTTTGAAATAGAAATAACTCAATTATGGTTTATTGAGAATTGCGACTTATCTTATACTGTCGTGATAATGAGTCTGCACTCCGCCATTCCACAAGGTAAGAATGTCAGTAGCAACTGCGGCACCACTTCCGGCAGCAATGGCTAATTGACTTCTATGTCCCGCTAAAGTTCCAATCACATAAATTCCATCAGCAACTTTTTGGTCATTGTTTTTTAGCTGAATTCGTTGTTTCTCAGGGAGTGATTTTAGATGTGGTTCCACGTACTGCATTAAACCTTCAATTGCAAAAGTATTGGCAGAGCCAATCCCTACAACAATTGTTTTTGTTTTGTAAGTATTCCTATTTGTAGTGACTAAGAATTCTGGAAATTCCCCTTCGATTTTAAACACTTTTTCGTTTGGAATTTGTGCAATATGAGGATAAGTTTCGGAAAGATGCTGGATACTTTTAACTAATAAATGGGAGCCTAAAGTACCTGGTGCAATTCCATACGCATTATTAAATATCGCATCCTGAAGAGAGGATGCTTTTTGATGGGTAAAAATCCCAATTTTTTTATCGGATGCAAATGCTTTATTTTTTGCAGAACCCAAAACGAGTGCGCATGACATTCCCGAGACACCGCCACCTAGAATTAAAACGTCAAGAATATTAGAATTTGTCATTCATTTTTTCTTCAATTTTTTTAGACATTCTAAAAATCAAAAGAATTAAAACGGCACACAAAGAAGCGGCAACACCTATAATAGCATATAGGCTATTACCTTGAAAGGGATGGCTAAAATCAAGTAAAGTAACATTAAATATGATTAAAGCTAAGGCTAAAAACACGAGTATGTTAGTGAAGATTTTCATGATATTTTTTTGTTTTTTAATGAAAAATTTAAGATTATTTATTTAAAAAATTTATTTTAATAAAAATCAAATATTTTTATGCATTGTTGCGTTATGGGGTAAATTTAGGTAAATTTATTTTACACAAACAAACCTTTAACATTAGCAGCGAATAATTTAACAGCGATGGCTAGAAGAACTACTCCAAAAGTCTTTCTAATTACCCCTAATCCGTTTTCGCCTAATAGTTTTTCGATTCTCGCAGAGGATTTCAATACGGCATACACCAGAATGATATTTAGAATTATGGCAACAACAATATTAATAGTTTGAAATTCCGCTTTCAAGGATAATAAAGTGGTCATAGTTCCGGCTCCGGCAACAAGCGGGAACGCTATTGGGACTATTGATGCAGAGCTAGCGGCTTCATCGCGATACAAGCGGATGCCTAAGATCATTTCTAATGCCAAGAAAAACAAAACAAAAGATCCTGCAACGGCAAAAGAATTAACATCGATTCCAATTAAATTTAAAAATTCTTCACCTACAAAAAGAAAGACAATCATAATGGCTCCTGAAGCTAAAGTTGCTTTTTCTGATTCGATATGTCCAAATTTCGCTCTTAAATCGATGATAATGGGGATAGTACCAATAATGTCAATTACAGCAAAAAGGACCATACTTACGGTTACAATTTCTCTGATGTCAAATCCTATCATAGCTTTTTATTTACAAAGTTACAGATTTATTTGGGCTTTTAGTTTTTAGTAATCAAATACAAACTTATAAAGTATATTTTTTAGTTCATTTGGAAATGGTTAATATTGTATTTCAATAATACTATATGAAAAATAAAATATCGGCATTAATAATTTCATTGTTTTTTCTAGTTAGTTGTTCAAAACCAGATGACACACAATATACGGTGAGTTTTAATTCAAATGGAGGAAATGATATTCCTGTTCAAATTGTGAGAGCGGGTTCTAATATTAAAGAAGTAGCCCCAGTAAATAAAGGGTTTGTTTTTGCGGGATGGTATTATGATTCTGAACTTCTGCTTAAATTTAAATATGAAAACCCAATAAATAGAGATCTCACTTTATATGGACAATGGACGCCAACTTCTCTAAATGTAAGCGCAACTTCGTATTCGTCAAATACTAATGGAATTACTTCTTTTGCTCAGGATATGATATTTGACAACGCTGGTAATTTATGTTTATCAACAGGTGATGGTATATATAAAATAAGTGCTTCTGGAGCTGTTTCTACTTTTGTTACTGGAGCTTATTCTTCAATGTCTTTTGATTCAAATGGAAATTTATTTGCTTTATTACCAGAAAATTTTCAAACAACAATTCATAAAATTGATATTAACGGGAATGTGACAATTTTTAAAAAAGTTGATTTTTTTGTTGCAGACTTGGTTTTTGATAAAAAGACTGGAGTTTTATTTGTAAGTGATGCTAATCATGGGAAGTTAAATAAAATTGATGCAAATGGAAACATTTCGGAATTTGCTAGTTATGCTGGAATTGGAGACTTTACTATCGATCCTTTTGGAAATTATTATATAGGAAATTACTTATACATAAGTAAAATAGATCTCGAAGGAAGAAATAGTTCATTTTCTTCTTCGGATCGTTTTGGCTCATATTCATTAATATGTGATAGTAAAGGCAATTTATATACGACAAGTACATTTGAAACTATTAGTAAAATCACACCAACTGGTGCAGTAGTATCTTTTAAATTAGACGGTAGTATGGGGAGTATAAGAGGTATGACTATCGACAAAGACAATAATATTTATGTGGATTTGTCAAATGGGAATGGAAACTTTAAATATATAAACACTATTTTAAAGATTACATACTAATCTGTAATCTTTAAGTTTAGTGTTGTTTGAAACTAATAGAAAGCCAATGTTTTTGAGATTGTCTCTCATGTGATTTTTAGATTGTAAAGCCGTCTTCTGGCTCCTACAAACGGAGGAAAAGCCAACGGAATAATTAAAATTGAGATTGCTTTTTCGTCGCGATAGATGCGAATTTCTAGAGTCATTTCTAATACGAAATAGAATTAAACAAATGAACCGGAGTGGATATGCAAATTAAATAGGCTTGTTTTTTGATTCATGCGCTGCTATTATTGGTTAGGTAAAACAAAAAAACTGGATACTGGATTTGTGTCGGCTTATATAAAAATCAACATTTAACAGATAGGCTTTGTCTTTGTTTAACTACCTTTGCACTTTATAATCACAGTACCCCAAAAGAATGTTTCAATTAGGAAAAACCATTGTCTCAGAAGACATACTCGGAAAAGATTTTGTTTGCAATTTATCAGCTTGTAAAGGCGCTTGCTGTGTTGATGGTGACGCCGGAGCTCCGTTGAGTCTTGAAGAAACTAAAATTTTGGAGGAAATTTATCCTAAGGTTAAACCCTTTTTACGCAAACAGGGGATTGCAGCAATTGAAGCGCAAGGAACTTGGGTAACCGGAACTGATGGTGAACTTGAAACGCCATTAATTGACAATAAAGATTGTGCTTATGTTATTTTTGATGGCAAAACTGCTCTTTGCGGTATCGAACAAGCCTATAATCAAGGAATAATTGACTGGAAAAAACCTGTTTCCTGTCATCTGTACCCAATCCGTGTGAAAGACTTTACCGAGTTTGCCGCTGTCAATTATGACAAGTGGGATATTTGCGACCCAGCCTGTTCATTAGGTCAGGAACTTGAAGTACCAGTGTATAAATTTGTCAAAGAAGCGTTGATAAGAAAGTTTGGAGAAGACTGGTATGCAGAGCTGGAAAAAGTAGCTTTGGACATGAAAAAATAAATTTAAAATACTGAATTTATTTCTTGTTTTTTATTTTTTAAATCCTATATTTTACGGGGCTTTGCCTACTTTTTTGTTTTTTAATTCACTGATGTTCAGATTTTTAAAAAAAGCAGCAAAAATATTCCGATTTACCCCATTTGTTAAAAACTATCGCCGATTGTGAATAAGTTTGACTTTTATTAGTCGCAATATTTTGCAATCTTTGTAACTCTCGAAAAGCTTAAAATTTCGTTAAAATTTCAAAAAAAACACACACTTATAATGGCGCAACTAGAACCAATTTTACAAGAAAATAAAAATCGTTTCGTAATTTTTCCTATCAAACACCATGATATTTGGGAATGGTACAAGAAAATGGAAGCTAGTTTCTGGACTGCTGAAGAAATAGATTTGTCTCAGGATTTAAATGACTGGAATAACAAGCTTTCTGATGAGGAACGTTATTTTGTAAAACACATTCTTGCTTTTTTTGCTGCTTCTGACGGAATTGTAAATGAAAATTTAGCGGAGAATTTTGTAAATGAAGTACAATATGCGGAAGCAAAATTTTTCTATGGTTTCCAAATCATGATGGAAAACATTCACAGTGAAACCTATTCGTTATTGATTGACACTTATGTAAAAGATGAAGCGGAAAAAGATGAATTGTTCAATGCTTTAGAAGTTTTTCCTGCTATTAAGAAAAAAGCAGACTGGGCTTTGAAATGGATTGAATCTGATTCGTTTGCCGAAAGATTGATTGCATTTGCTGCTGTGGAAGGAATTTTCTTTTCGGGAGCATTTTGTTCTATTTATTGGTTGAAAAAACGTGGATTAATGCCAGGATTGACATTTTCAAACGAATTGATTTCTCGTGACGAAGGAGTTCACTGTGATTTTGCAGTGCATTTACACAACCACCACTTGGTAAATAAAGTGCCAAAAGAAAGAATTAGAAGCATTATTGTAGATGCTTTAAATATCGAAAGAGAGTTTATTACAGAATCACTTCCGGTGAGTTTGATAGGAATGAATGCGGGATTAATGACGCAATATTTAGAATTTGTTGCCGATAGATTATTAGTTGAATTAGGTTGCGATAGAGAATACAATACTTCAAACCCATTTGACTTTATGGATATGATTTCGCTACAAGGAAAAACCAACTTTTTTGAAAAGAAAGTTGCTGAATATCAAAAAGCGGGGGTTATGAATACTGACGTTGAAGCTCAAAAAATAACTTTTGACGCTGATTTTTAGTAATTAGCCACAAAGGCGCAAAGGAAAGATTTGGTTTTATAAAAAATAAAAGAGTTAAATCTTATCTTTTCCTCATTTGCATCCTGATTTTAGACTGAATTTCTCCCTGATAACAAAGCCCTAGCCCCGATGGAAGGGAAAATCCTTTTTATTTTATAGTCCCAGCGCAGCAGGACTAAAAAATAAAAAGATTGGAATGACAGCGGGATTAGCTCCAAAAAGAGAAATTGGAATTAATAATAGAATAAAAGGATGCTGAAATAAATTCAGCATAAACAAATAACGAAAAACAGCGAAGGGATTTTCTGTTTTAAAACAAAAAAACTATGTACGTAATAAAAAGAGACGGCCACAAAGAGCCGGTAATGTTCGACAAAATCACAGATAGAATTAAAAAACTGTGTTATGGTTTGAATGATTTGGTTGATGCCGTGAAAGTGGCAATGCGCGTTATTGAAGGGCTTTATGATGGAGTTTCGACTTCTGAGTTGGATAACCTTGCTGCCGAAACCGCCGCCTCGATGACGATTGCGCATCCGGATTATGCACAATTAGCCGCTCGAATCGCTATCTCAAATTTACATTCGAATACTAAAAAATCATTCTCGGAAACGATGCATGACATGTTTAATTATGTAAACCCAAGAAACGGTCAATATGCACCATTGCTTTCTGAGGAAGTACATCAAGTAATTATGGATAATGCGGAGTTTTTAGACTCACATATTATATACAATAGAGATTTCAACTACGATTATTTTGGTTTCAAAACCTTGGAACGTTCGTATTTGTTAAAAATAAATGGTAAAATCGTTGAGCGTCCGCAGCATATGTTGATGCGTGTTTCGGTTGGAATTCACTTAGACGATTTGAAGTCGGTGATAGAAACGTACGACTTAATGTCGAAAAAATTCTTCACGCATGCTACGCCTACGTTGTTCAACGCTGGAACGCCAAAACCTCAAATGTCTTCTTGTTTCCTTTTGGCTATGCAAGATGATAGCATTGACGGAATTTACGATACGCTAAAACAAACGGCAAAAATCTCTCAATCAGCAGGTGGAATTGGACTCTCTATTCACAATGTAAGAGCTACAGGTTCTTATATTCGTGGAACGAACGGAACCTCCAATGGAATTGTTCCAATGTTGCGAGTTTTTAATGATACCGCACGTTATGTTGATCAAGGTGGTGGAAAACGAAAAGGAAGTTTTGCCATTTATATTGAAACTTGGCATGCTGATATTTTTGACTTTCTGGACTTGAAAAAGAATACTGGAAAAGAAGAAATGCGCGCCAGAGATTTATTTTTCGCGATGTGGACTTCGGATTTGTTTATGAAACGCGTACAAGAAGACAGTTACTGGACCTTGATGTGTCCTAATGAATGTCCAGGATTGTATGATGTTTATGGCGAAGAATTTGAAGCGATGTATATTGATTACGAGAAGCGTGGAAAAGGTAGAAAAACCATTAAAGCACATGAATTGTGGGAGAAAATTCTAGAATCGCAAATCGAAACTGGAACACCTTATATGTTGTACAAAGATGCAGCCAATAGAAAATCAAATCAGAAAAATCTGGGTACGATTCGTTCTTCGAATTTGTGTACGGAGATTATGGAATATACGTCCAAAGACGAAATTGCGGTTTGTAACTTGGCTTCGCTTTCGTTGCCAATGTTTGTAGAAAACGGAAAATTTAACCACGATTTGTTTTATACTGTTACCAAGCGCGTAACGAGAAACTTAAACAAAGTAATTGATAGA
Source organism: Flavobacterium sp. CG_9.10 (assembly GCF_015752245.1). Classification (NCBI taxonomy): domain Bacteria; kingdom Pseudomonadati; phylum Bacteroidota; class Flavobacteriia; order Flavobacteriales; family Flavobacteriaceae; genus Flavobacterium; species Flavobacterium sp. CG_9.10. The sequence continues at coordinate 202,050 of NZ_JADOVD010000006.1, read as the reverse complement.
AATTATTATCCAGTAAAAGAAGGAGAGAATTCTAATAAACGACACCGTCCAATTGGATTAGGAGTACAAGGATTAGCAGATGCATTTATCATGTTGCGTTTGCCTTTTACGAGTGATGAAGCGAAGAAACTGAATCAAGAAATTTTTGAAACTTTATATTTTGCAGCTGTAACGGCATCGATGGAAATGGCCAAAGAAGAAGGTCCATATTCGTCATTTGAAGGATCGCCAATATCTCAAGGGGAATTTCAATACAATTTATGGGGAATGAAAGATGAGGAATTATCAGGTCGCTGGGATTGGGCCTCTTTGCGAAAAGAAGTGATGGAACACGGCGTAAGAAACTCGTTATTAGTGGCGCCGATGCCAACAGCTTCCACTTCTCAAATTTTGGGTAACAATGAAGCTTTCGAACCTTATACTTCTAATATTTACACCAGAAGAGTACTTTCAGGAGAATTTATTGTGGTAAACAAACATTTGTTGCACGATTTAGTGGAACGTGGTCTGTGGAACGAAACTTTGAAACAAGAATTAATGCGAAATAACGGTTCGGTTCAAGCGCTGGATATTCCGCAAGACTTGAAAGAATTATACAAAACCGTTTGGGAATTGTCCATGAAAGACATTATCGATATGTCACGCCAACGCGGATATTTTGTAGATCAATCACAATCGTTGAACTTGTTCATGCAAAACGCTAATTATTCTAAATTGACCTCGATGCATTTCTACGCTTGGCAATCCGGATTGAAAACAGGAATGTATTATTTAAGAACAAAAGCTGCGGTGGATGCGATTAAGTTTACATTAAACAACGATAAAAAAGCAGAGCCAATTGAGGTAAAAGAGCAACCACTCATGGAGCGGTTAGAGTCGATCGCTGTTTTGAATGAACCTGCTGAAATGAATGCTGACGAATACAAAGCGATGATTGAACTGGCAAAAAATGCTGGTCCAGATGATTGTGAAATGTGTGGGTCATAGTTTCACACTTACTAAGAACGACGATTTTATATAATTAGAAAACTGCCGTTCTCCTTTTTGTGAGGAGAATGGCTTTTTTTTAGTATTTTTTTCTTAGAGCTATTTCCTTTGGAGCTATTTCCTGCTATGCGTTTACATCTTCTGTGCCTCCCGAAGTTTCGGGACGCCGTAGAAGGATTTTCATTTCTATCAGGGCTAGGGCATTCCGTTTGCAGAAAAATATTTGACCAAGCATTCAGCTTAATCTTTTGTACGAATAAATTGCTATATTTGAGAGCAGTCGTAAAACATTTCACAATAAGGTAAATATAAAATTTTTGTGTATTGTTGAAAAATTAATATTTAAATGTTTTTTCAATTTTAAGGAGTTGTGCTTATTTACGAGTTAACTGTCAGTTTGGGAAAACTAAAAAACAACATAAATATGAATTATAATTTTAATGAACTTATTGATTTTAATATTAACCAATTAAATAAAACATCTGTGGTTTATAAATTGGAATTTAGAGGTCTTGATCAAAAAATATTATGTGAAGAAATATGTTTAGCTTTATTTAATAAACTAGTTTCTGAATCCTTAATTGACGAGGATTATAATGGTAAAATATATTTATTATCAAAAGCTTTGGAAATTATAAATTATGGAGGTTGGATTAAATATTTAACTGAAGCTGAAAAACACACAAGAGTAATTACCGAAAAAAATAACATAAAAGAAAGTCTTGAAATTAAAAATTTAAAATTGCAAAATGAAAATTTCGAATACTCTAAAACTTTACGGATAAAAGAAGATGAAATTAGAACTTTAACAGGTTTTAATTTAAAATTACAGAATAGACAATTAGCAAGATATATTTTTTATTCTATCTTTTCATTTATTTCAGGCGTATTGTTAACCAACTTAACACACGTTTTAGACCTATTTAGAAAATTGACCCAATGATAGCTGAAATAATGTATACTGATCTATTTTTAATATTTGATTCAAATAAATAATTAAAAAAAATCTTTTCATTTAACGCTAGAAAAACGAAACCGATAATTAAAAACAATCAGGAAACAAGAGTTTCGATATAGTAAGTACTTGGTGGTATTTCCGCTCCGCAATAAACTTTATCCAAATAGAAAATCTACATTAGCGAAGTTCCAAATCTCTTATGGTTTTTGGATGTTAGTCGTTTATTACAATAAAACAAAAAATGAATACAGACAACTTAAGATTATAATTTTTATAAACAAATACTTCAGGATTATTTGCCGTTTATGGATTATAGTAAAATGTTCGTTGAAGAAATTATTAATGAAAATGAAATGCCTGATCTGGAAAATTATATTCGCTACACTACTTTTTATGCCATTCATTTATTAGAACTTTGTAATCAATTTTAGAGATATGTTAAGTTATTGTCGAATTTCAGAAATGATAATAAAAGCGAAATTAGCAGAGGACATCATTTAGCGTATAATATTGAGAATTATTTTATTAGATTAGATTCTATGTGTGATCGAGTTCGTCAAACAGTTAATGCTGTTTTTAATTTAGCAATAAAAGAAAGAGGAGTAAGTGGAAAAATAGTAATTAATAAAATGAAAGAAGTTAAACGGTCTAGTGGATTGGTAAGTTTACTTAACGACTTACAAAATCTTTTATTCAATTATTCAGACGAAATAAGAAATATTATTGTTTTTATAATTCCCATGTCGATAAGGAGTTATATAGAATTATAATGTATTGTCAGCCTTTTTTTTCGAAGAAAAGGTTAGAAGACAAAGACAATGTTGAAAATTTTAGAGAAATTAGAAAAGAATTTTTATCTTATTATCTTCGTACGAAGAAAAGGGAGTTTACAAAAACTAACGAATTGTGTTTTGAGAAATTATTATTTATATTAGATGATTTAGATAAACAATATTCCTCAATGAAACTTAAACTAATTTAGTGTAAAATGACTCCAGTGTAAAAAATCAATAAAAAAAATAAATTATATGACAGAAGAAAATTATGGATTGGTAGTTGAAATACACAGTGTTGTTCAAAATGACAATAAGGATTTTATGTTTTATTTTATAATAGATAATACTACAAATCAAGCAAAAGAAATTAAGTTGAATGGTGTTAACTATTTAACTAATAAACGTGAGGAAATAAATCCAGATAGATATTATCAATTTTCAGGTGGTTTTTTTCGGATTGATGAACCGTTGAAAATTGCTCCAAATACATTAAAAAAAATAGGAATAAAATTTGAAAATCAATATCTAAAAAAAATTTTAAATAATGATAAAATTTATTTCCCATTAGAATTAACTACCGAAGGAGTTAATGTAACGTTTTGCTTCCACAAAACAGAAAATGGTTGGTTATTAATCGACATCGGAGTAGTAGCGAAGGAATACGATGTTGATATAAAATTAACCCCTATTCAACGAAAACAAATAGAAAAGCGACTGATTAATCGTATTGAGAGACTTGAAGCTTTTGAAGAGCGATTAGGAGTTTCAATACAAAATTTGTCGGTTAGTTATAATTATGATTATGGCAATTCATTTGTTTTTTTTGAATTGCACTCTAATGAGGGATCTACAATTAAAGATAGAATAACAGTCGAATGTATTTATTATGGTATTGATGGCTCTATCATTTATCAAAATGATAATACTGTATCTCCCGCAGATTTTTTCGGTTTTGAAGTGATTTCTTTTAGAGTACAAGATGAATTTTTAGATCAAATTAGTAAAATAAGACTCTATCCTAAAAAATAATCAATTATGTATTTTGAAACAATTCGTCATAATTTATTGAATGAAGCTAAATCTTCACCGCATTTGTTGTCAGATATAGCAGGCCTTGAAATGTATATTTCTGAAAGCTATAACAATCGTTCCTTTATCGAATTACTTCAAAATGCAGATGATGCAAAGGCAACTAAATTTAAAATCATAAAAATCAATGATATATTATTTGTAGCAAATAACGGAAGAACTTTTAATGTAAAAGATGTTGAGAGTATATGCAGAAGTGCATCTTCCAATAAAAAACGAGGTGAAAATATTGGATATAGAGGAATCGGTTTTAAATCTGTTGTGAGCTTTGCGAAAGAAATACATATTATTAGTGGCGATTTAGAAATTACTTTTTCTAAACAAAGAACAATGTTAGAAATACCAAATGCTTCAAAAGTTCCATTAATACGAATTCCACATCCAATAATTGAAAAAGACAAACAGTTAATTTCGGGCAATACAGAAATGCTTTTGAATGAAGGTTTTACGACAATTTTTGTTTTCACTGGAGTTACGGCAAATGAAATAGAAACAGAATACGAATCGTTTGATTATAAATCTTTAATTTTCCTTAAAAACATTCTTAAAAATGAAATACGTATTTCTTCTTCAAACTCTACAGAAATTAGTAAAGAGGTTGTTTCTGAAAATGAATTGAGATTAAAAATCAAAAACAATGATTTAGAGACAAATTGGCATGTTTCTAATTATAATAATACTGCAATTGCTTTTTACACAGAGGAAGGTTTTATAAAAAGACTAAATAAAGCAGACGCATTTGTTTACTCGTTTTTGCCAACAGAAGATATTACTGGTCTTGGGGTTTTATTTAATGGAGATTTTAGTACAGATCCTTCAAGAAAGCATTTAATCTACGATACTGCAACTAATAACACAATTGGAAATATAGCGAAACATATTTCTACTATTTTGGAGAAGAATTTGTTTGGGAATAAAGTTGAAAACAGTAGTATTTTAAAAGCGATCATTCCTTACGCCGATCCAAGAATGATCGAGTTTGCTAAAACGTCTTTTGAGAAACTTCTTTTGCAACAAATAAAAGAAATCAATATAAAAACCATAAATAATTTAACGCTAGCTCCAAACTGGCTAAATTCAAAAGATTATAATAAAATAGCAAAGTTGAAAGGTTGCAAGGTAATAGATAATTCAATTTTAAACATTGATGGATTATTGCCATTTTTGAAATATCTAGGTGCCAAAGAAGATATTTTTGAGTCTATTTTGAATCACATAAATAATTCAAATATCTCTATTTTGGGTTGTGTTCAAATTTCAAAAAAGATTTTCACCTCTATAATTTTATCTAAAAACGACAATTTTATAATTTCAGTTAAAGACTTAAAAATTCTATTCAATAATAACAATAGAGTTTCATTTGCGGAAATTGAAAATAATAATTTGACAATAGATGATTCATTTGTTTCGTTAATGGTTGAAAATGGTTTGACCGAATTTGATATTAAACAAGTTTTCAAAAAGGTAGCTCCAACCTATAATCTTGATTTGTATCCTAATGAAAAATCAACAGAAGTTTTTTTTGAAAATAATGATAAGAAAGTTAATCAAACTAATGATAATTGGTATGATAATTCAGAAAATGTATCAGCTGCTAAAATTAAACTTAGCTTGAAACGTTGGAGAAGTTCTGAAGAGATAACTTTAGAAATTCTAAACTTAAATGGTTTTAAACTTCAAGATGTTAGTAAGCAAAATATAGGTTATGATTTAGACGGTTTTGATCCAAACGGCAATGAAATTCATATTGAGGTAAAATCGATAACATTTCCAGGTCAGAAATTTAAATTAACAAATAATGAAATTGGAGTTGCGCAAGAAAAGCAAAAGAGGTTTTATGTTGCAGTAGTTCGTCAAACTGATGATTTTTTTGAAATCGCAATGATTTCTGATCCGATAAAAAATTTGGTTTTAAACAGGCAATGTGTTCAGTGGATTTGGGAATGCTCAGAATACGAGTATAACCCGAAAAGATTTGAGTTTTAGAATTGAAACAGAAAATAAATAGTAGTAAACAAGTTTTTTAAATATTTTAGAGATTTTTAAAGAGTTGTGAAAAACAGCATCAAAAAAAAACGAAAATGACACCAGAATTAAAGCCTTCACTCACTTTTGAATTTAATAACTCGAAAAAAATATTTGAAAATTTATTAGAGGAATATTCGGATTTTGATAAGCAACCTCTTAAATCAAGATTCGCAATGAATTGTGCAATTAATTCTTGGCATTTAACAGATTGGACATTTCAAGAGTTTTTTATAAACGATATAAGATTTCAAGACAAAATTAGTGTAGATAAAAAAGAAAAAGAAAATTTCATTCAAGGAATAGTTCTTTATCAACAATACTTAACAAAACTTTGCCCTGAATTAGAATATATGAGGCTAATTACAAATGGAACTAAACATTGTATTCTAAAAGATAAAAACCGCAAAGAAAAAACAGTTACAAAAGTTGGTGATTATTGTAGTTCAGATTATTCAAGGCACGATTATGATGTCACTAGATTTATGATAAAAATAGATAATGACGAGAATATAGATTTCGAAAAAACTCTTATAAAAACTGTTAAATTTTGGAAACAATTCGTAAATGAACCTAAGTAAATAGCCATCCTGGTTCGTCCTAAAATATTTTTACAAATCTATAAACTTACTTTTTCTCCCCCGCTTGTGCTAACAGCTTACTTATGCCTAGAAAAATAAAACTTCAAAATAAAGCTGTTCAAAACTTTTCAATACCATCGCGTTAGAATTCTTGCCCCCACTGTTGTCATGTCGATTAAGGAGAAATCCTTACTTAGTTGAGTTTTTTAAAATCAATAACCAAGTGAATTTCGCAACACTCTCTCAAAATAGTGTAAGTCCACAAGCCACAAATTGCAGTAAATTTGTATGAGGGAAAAAAACAAATAGAATAGTCATAGCATTATTCCTCGCTCTTCAATTAAAAAAACGTAAAAATGGAAACTAAAGAATTTACTGTTACAGATGATTTATTAGCTTCTAAAGGCAAACGATTCTTGAATCTTATTATTGACTTATTTATTGTTTATTTAATTACAATCGGTATTGGTGCAGTATTAAATATTATTGGAAAATTGACTGGAAGTTATAGTTTATCCAGCTGGATTGTCTCTTTGACGCTAATCGAAAACGTGTTTTTTGGAGTCGTTGTGCTATTTTTTTATTATCTAATTATGGAGATATATCTTTCCAGAACTTTTGGTAAATATTTTACCAAAACACTAGTGGTAAAGTACAATGGTACTGCACCAAAAGTAAAAAGTATTGTTATTAGAACATTGGTGCGCTTGATTCCTATTGAAGCTTTTTCCTTTTTGACTGGCAATTCTAGAGGATGGCATGATACTTTATCAGTTACTTATGTTGTAAACAAACATGAATTTATATCAAAAATGAAGTTGTAATTAGCTTCATTTTTGAATTTCAATTGGAACAGCTGTCATTTTTGACAGCTTTTTTTATTTCAAATGACTTCTTTTTCTTTATATTCGCTCATTAAAAATTAAGAAAAATACAACTAATAAAAATGAACTGGGAACAACTTTTATCATTAAAACGCCAAGGCGACAAAGGCAAAAGATTGCGTATTGAACAAGACGACACCCGTTTGGGTTTTGAAGTTGATTATGACCGTATTATTTTCTCAGCTGCTTTTAGAAGTTTACAGGATAAAACACAAGTTATTCCATTATCGAAGACTGATTTTGTTCACACCAGATTGACTCATAGTTTAGAGGTTTCGGTTGTAGGTCGTTCTTTAGGGCGATTAGTAGGAAAGAAAATCATCGAAAAATATCCACATCTGAAAGAAGTTCACGGTTTTCATATGAATGATTTTGGCGCAATAGTCGCTGCCGCTTCCTTGGCGCACGATATTGGGAATCCGCCTTTTGGGCACTCCGGAGAAAAAGCAATTGGAGAATATTTCTCTATTGGAAACGGGCAACAATATAAAGACCAGCTTTCCGAAAAAGAATGGCAGGATTTAATTGATTTCGAAGGGAATGCTAATGGCTTTTCCGTTCTTACTACGAGTCGTCCAGGAATTGAAGGCGGACTCAGAATTTCTTATGCAACTCTTGGTGCTTTTATGAAATACCCAAAAGAAAGTCTTCCAAAAAAACCAACGAAAAATATTGCCGATAAAAAGTATGGTTTCTTTCAAACCGATAAATCTTTTTTTCAGGAAGTAGCAGCCGATATGGGTTTGATTCCAAATAAATCAGGAAGCGATATTGGTTTCGAAAGACATCCTTTGGCTTATTTAGTGGAAGCAGCAGATGATATTTGTTATACGATCATTGATTTTGAAGATGGTATAAACTTAGGTTTGGTTTCCGAAGATTTTGCATTAGAATATTTAATTAAACTCGTAAAAGACAGTATAGATACTTCTAAATATAAGACGCTTACTACAAAAGAAGACAGGATAAGTTATTTACGTGCCTTGGCAATAGGAAGTTTAATCAATGATGCGGTCAACGTTTTTATCGAAAATGAAACGTTAATTCTAGAAGGTAAATTTCCTTTTGCAATCATGGATAAAAGCAAATACAAAGCGCAGATGGATGATATTATCAAGATAAGTGTCAACAATATTTACCAAAGCAGGGAAGTAATTGAGAAAGAAATTGTGGGTTATCAGATAATCCAAACCTTATTAGATAAGTTTATCATCGCCTTCAATAACAAATACAATGGGAATGCCTCTAATTACGATTCGTTAATATTAAAAATGCTGCCAGAAAAACATCATTTAGAAAAAGAAAATTTATACGGTCGATTACTTCATATTTGCCATTTTATCTCGTTGCTTACGGATGGAAATGCATTACTGTTTTATAAAACAATTACAGCAGGTAAAGGCTAAATTATGAGCAACTTAATGGTTAATTGTTAAATCAAATAAAAACAATTAAGTTTGCGAAATGATTAACCATATTAGACTTCAACCACATTTATGAAAAAAATTACCCTTTTAATATTATTTTTTATTCCCCTTATCAGTTTTTCTCAGTCCAATGTTGAAACTATTCAGAGATATTTAAACACTAAAAGTGCCAAATTGGCTGTCTCAAACGACGACGTTAAAGATTGGGTGATTGAAAGTGAAGGAAATTCAACAAATACAAATATCAATAGTTGTTATGTTTTACAACGATATAAAGGAATAGAAATTTTTAGAGCACTTTCTAATTTTTCTATAAAAGATGGTCAAGTAATTAATGTTGGAAATCGTTTTGTTTCTAATTTAGCGCAAAAAGCAAATGCGACAAAGCCTTCGCTTTCTGTTTTGGATGCTTTAGCTAAAACGTACACTAAACTAGATATTGTTCCTACATCCTCTTTTACTGTTTTAGAAAAAATAGGACAGTATAAATTTAAAATTAGCAACGGATTATCTATCGAAGAACCTGTTAATGCTAATTTAGTATATCATTTGACGAAAGAAAACACTTTAAAATTAGCTTGGGATTTTACCATCAATATGCCAACTCATAATCATATTTGGAGTGTGAGAGTTGATGCGCTAAACGGAGAAATTTTAGAGAAAAAAGACTTTGTAATTTCCTGTAATTTCGATAAAAAGAATTTCCATGCTTCCACAAATATATTTACTAGTAGTCCCGTTAAAGCAACTTACAAACAGCTGTTTTCTTTAGCTCCCGTTGCTGCTTCGGGTGGTTCTTACAATGTAATTCCTTTTAACTATGAAAGTCCGAATCACATTTCTAGACAAATAATATCAAATCCTGCAAATGCTATAGCTTCTCCTTACGGATGGCACGATACTAACGGTACTTTGGGGGCTGAGTACACAATTACCAGAGGGAATAATGTTTGGACAAAAGCTGATATTTTAGGAGATAATTTAAATTCAGGTTACAGCTCGGAGGGTGGGGCATCATTAGCTTTTGATTTTCCATATGGAGGTACCAATGTTGATGCGTCTACTTACATTGATGCCGCTAACACGAATTTGTTTTATATGAATAATGTGATGCATGACATTTGGTATCAATATGGTTTTGATGAAATAAATGGAAATTTTCAACAGAATAATTACGGTAAAGGCGGAACTGCAACTGATTATGTATATGCAGATTCTCAAGATGGTTCCAAAGCAGATCCTCAAAGTATAAATAATGCCAATTTTTCTGCTCCGCCGGACGGAACAAAACCGAGAATGCAGATGTTTTTGTGGAATTACGGGCCACAAATAAAACCAATTATTGTGAATACTCCGTCAAATATTGCGGGGAGTTATACGGCTAGGCAAAATTCATTTAACCCCGGTCGAGTTGATTTACCTGTTGCTCCCGCATTTATACAATCTGATTTGGTTCTTTATTTAGATAGCGCGACAACGACGAATGAGGCGTGTGTAGCGCCATCAAATGCAGCGGCAATGAATGGCAAAATTGTTGTTATTAAAAGAGGAAGTTGCACGTTTGTTATAAAAGTAAAAGCGGCTCAGGATGCTGGTGCGGTAGCGGTAATTATTGTGAATAATGTGGTCGGAGATATTTCTATGTCGGGTGCTGATGCAACAATCACTATTCCGGCAATAAGCGTAACAAAAGCTGTTGGCGATTTACTTATCAATCAAATGCAAACTGAGGCTGTTAACGTGAAATTGCAATTGCAGTCTTCACCATTTGTAAATTCAGATGGAGATTTTGATAATGGAATTATTGCACATGAATATGGGCATGGTATTTCTATTCGTTTAGCAGGAGGGAGTAAGAATTCAAGTTGTTTGGATAATACAGACCAAATGGGAGAAGGTTGGTCTGATTGGTTTGCTCTTATGTTGCAACTTAAACAAGGGGATGTGGGGACATCGAAAAAAGGGATTGGTACATTTGTTTCTTACCAGCCGACAGATGGGTTAGGGATAAGAGATTATGCCTATTCAACGGATCGAGCAGTAAATCCAATGACATATGCAAACACTAATAGGTATCAATATAAGGATAAAGATGGCGTTGAACAAACCGAAATTCATGGTACCGGTTCTGTTTGGACAACCGTATTGTGGGACTTGACTTGGGCTTATATTAATAAATATGGATACGACGATAATAAGTATACTGGAATTGCGGGTAATAATAAACTAATGCGAATTGTGTTGGATGCTATTAAGTTACAGCCATGCAGTCCAACTTTTGTTAGTGCAAGAGATGCAATTATTGCAGCGGATCAGGCAGTTACAGGCGGAAAGGATTATTGCATGATTTGGCAGGTATTTGCAGCTAGAGGTCTTGGTGTGAATGCATCAGCAGGGGATGGGAATGTAGGGAATGATCAGGTAGAGGATTTTACAATGCCATCAGCAGGACCAAACTGTGTTTTAGCAGTCAATCAGTTTGATGGTAGTGATAAAATGAGCGTATATCCAAACCCTTCATCAGGACAAGTAAATCTCCGTATTGATCAATATTTGGGTAAGGTTTCTATTCAAATAATAGATATCAACGGAAGAGTGGTTTCTAAATTTAAAAATGAGGAATTCAATAATCTAAAAACAATTGATTTAAGCCGCCTTCAAAAAGGAGTTTATATTATGAAAGTTAATGGTGATGATCTTGAATTTACGGAGAAAATTATTATGAATTAAATTTAAAATAAAAGAGTTTAGTAAGTGATTGGAAAGTCAAGTCCAAAAGAATCAATTGACGTTTAATAAAAAAATCCATCAGTCTCGAAAAGACTGATGGATTTTTTTATACTTTACAATTTCCTTGTTGACTCGCGTTCTTTTAATTTAGTTTTAATGACAACAGTTTGATAGGGGATTTCCTCTTCTTTAGATTCTAGTCTATTAATAAGAAGTCTAGCAGCCACTTCACCAATTTCTATTCCGTGTTGGCTTACCGTTGTTAAACTTGGCGACAGTCTTCTAGAAGCAAGAATTCCATCTGCGAAACCTATAATAGATAGATTTTCGGGGATTTTATATCCTTTTTTGAGTCCAATTTTCAATGCGGCCACAGAGTCGTTTTCTTCTAAAGCAAAAATTCCGTCGATGGTATTGGTGTCAAAAATATTTTCGATTTTTTCGTTCAAATCATCTTCAGAATCGGTTCTTAAAATTAAATTTGGATTCAAAGCAATGTTGTTTTTCTCCAATGCTTTTAAATAGCCTTCAGCTCTAAGTTTTCCAACACTCAAATTGTCAATAGATGAAAATAAGGCAATATTTTTACATCCTAAATCTATTAAATGCTGGGTAGAATTTATAGCCGAATCAAAATCATCAACAATTACTTTGTCGCAATCTACGTCATCAGCAATTCGGTCAAACATAACTATCGGTGTGCCGTCATTGATTATTGCGGCAAAATGATTGTATTCGTGGAGTTTCTGCGCTTCTTCAGATACAGATAAAATAAATCCATCGATAGTTCCATTGCTCAGCATTTCAAGTGTATGGGCTTCTTTTTCTAAAGATTCATTGGATATACACATGATGACGTTGTATCCTTTTTCATCAGCGACTTTCTCTATGCCGCTAAACACTTTGGCAAAAAATGAATTTAGAATATTAGGTATAATAACACCAATGGTTTTTGTTTTTCTGTTTTTAAGATTCAGACCAATAACGTTTGGTTTATAGTTTTTGAGTTTTGCGTATTCTTTGATTTTGATTTTTGTCAACTCACTAATCTCCGGGCTGTCATTAAGTGCTTTTGAAACAGTAGAAACAGATACATTAAGTTCTTTTGCAATTTGTTTTAATGTTGCTTTAGCTTTCATATGGAGAGGTTTATTGTGATTTGTGATGTCAAATTATTTACAAGATATAAATAATTAGAATATTAACGGTATTAATGCCAAAAATAGCCATTAAAATATAAATTTCACCTTTAGAAAATGATTAATGGACCATAAACTTATAAAAAAAAGCGATAGCTTTGATTCTTAAGCCATCAATCTAGTAATTCTAAATTCAATCCTAGAAAATTATTTTAAATATACATTTGATAATCAGCACAAAAAGATGGAGAAAATAATCTTTTAAGGTATTTGCATTTAAAATAAATAATTGTACTTTTGCAACCCCTTTATAGGGGATGGAATGTTTAATTAAAAATATATTATGGACGCATTAAGCTACAAGACACAATCAGCAAGCAAAGCCACCGTTACAAAAGAGTGGATTGTTGTAGATGCTGATGGTCACAACTTAGGTCGTCTTGCTTCAAAAGTCGCTATGATTTTGAGAGGTAAGTACAAGCCAAGTTACACACCACACGTGGACTGCGGAGATAACGTAATCGTTATCAACTCAGAAAAAATTAACCTTACAGGTAACAAAATGGACGAGAAGACTTACATTCGTCACACCGGTTACCCAGGAGGTCAAAGAACTTTAACTGCTAAAGTATTGCAAGCAAAAAATCCTGCATTATTAGTAGAGAAAGCTATTAAAGGGATGTTACCTAAAAATAAATTAGGAGCTGAACTTTTTAGAAATTTAAATGTTGTTGTAGGATCAGAGCACAAACAAGGCGCTCAAAAACCTAAAACAGTTAACCTTAACGATCTTAAGTAATGGGAGTTATTCACAAAATCGGTAGAAGAAAAACCGCTGTTGCACGTGTTTATGTTTCGGAAGGAACAGGAGTAATCACTGTAAACAAAAAAGCATTCGAAACTTACTTCCCAACTGCAACTTTACAGTACAAAGTATTACAACCTATGTCTATGACAGAAAATGTAAGCAACTTTGACGTAAAAGTGAATGTTTATGGAGGTGGTTCAACTGGTCAAGCAGAAGCTGTAAGAATGGCATTAGCACGTGTTATGTGTGAAGTAAATGCTGAAAATAGAGCTATCTTGAAACCAGAAGGTTTATTGACAAGAGATCCAAGAATGGTTGAACGTAAGAAATTCGGTCAGAAGAAAGCTCGTAAGAGATTCCAATTCTCTAAACGTTAATACTGGACTTGTTTCAGTATCTATTAATAGATATATTGAAATTATTGAAAAGATGCTGGAAAAATTTCGGCATAAATTTAAAAAACAAAGTTGTTGTTGCTCTCCTATTGAGGTAGGAAATAGTTTAGCATCTAAATGTATATAGCCGGGAAACCGCCATTTATGCATTGCTAATCAACAGAACGTAAACTAGAACAAAAATGGCAAACAAAGTAGAAGTTAAAGACTTACTAGAAGCAGGTGTTCACTTCGGACACATGACTAGAAAATGGGATCCAAACATGGCTCCTTACATCTATATGGAGCGTAATGGTATTCACATTATCAATCTATATAAAACTGCAGCAAAAATTGAAGAAGCTAATGAAGCTTTGAAAAAAATCGCTGCATCAGGTAGAAAAATATTATTCGTTGCTACCAAAAAACAAGCAAAAGACATCGTTGCTGAAAAAGCAAAAGCTGCAAACATGCCTTATATCACTGAAAGATGGCCTGGTGGAATGCTAACTAACTTCGTAACTATCCGTAAAGCTGTTAAAAAAATGGCTACTATTGATAAAATGAAGAAAGATGGTACATTCATGACCCTTTCTAAAAAAGAGCGTTTACAAGTGGATCGTCTTCGTGCTAAATTAGAGAAAAATTTAGGTTCAATCGCTGACATGTCTAGACTACCAGCTGCATTGTTCGTAGTTGATATCAAAGCGGAACACATCGCAATAAAAGAAGCTCAAAAATTAAACATTCCAGTTTTCGCAATGGTGGATACCAATTCTGACCCAAGAGAGGTTGAATTCGTAATCCCATCTAACGATGATGCTTCTAAATCAATTGATAAAATTTTATCTTTAGTAACAGCTGCAATTGTTGAAGGACTTTCTGATAGAGGTTCTGACAAAGAAGGTGATGCTCCAGTTGAAGCAACTACAGAAGTAGCGGCTCCTGCTGAAGTAGCTGAAGTAGCTCCTGCTGTTGAAGCAGCTGCTCCTACTGCAACTGAAGAATAAATAAATAATTTAAAGATTGAAAGATTTAAAAATTGAAAGATTAATAATGTAACCATTACTGATTTTTTTATAATTTTTTAAATCCTTCAATCTTTTAATCTTTAAATAAAAAAATTATGGCAACAATTACTGCTGCAGACGTAAATAAATTAAGAACAATCACTGGTGCAGGAATGATGGACTGCAAAAAAGCATTGGTTGAAGCAGACGGAGATTTCGATTTAGCGATTGAAAACTTACGTAAAAAAGGACAAAAAGTAGCTGCAAATCGTTCAGATAGAGAATCTACTGAAGGTGCTGCAATTGCGGTTGTAAATGCTGACAAAACTGCTGGAGTTGTTATCACATTAAACTGTGAGACTGACTTCGTAGGGATGAATGAAAGCTTTGTGAAAATGGCTACTGAAATGGCTAATTTGGCATTGAACTTCAACACTAAAGAAGAATTTTTGGCAGCTGACTTCAACGGAGTTACTGTTGCTGACAAATTAATCGAGCAAACTGGAGTTATCGGTGAAAAACTAGAAATTAGAACTTTCGAGAAATTAGAAGGTGCTTTTATCGGGTCTTACATTCACTCTGGTAACAAAATCGCTACTTTAGTTGCGCTATCTGCAAATGTGGAAGGTGCTGAAGAAGTTGCAAGAAACGTATCTATGCAAGCAGCAGCTATGGCTCCTATTGCATTAAACGAAGCTGGAGTTGATGCTGCAACTATCGAAAAAGAAATTGAAATAGCAAAAGACCTTTTACGTCAAGAAGGAAAACCAGAAGCAATGTTAGACAATATTGCTAAAGGTAAACTAGCTCGTTTCTTTAAAGACAATACTTTAGTTAACCAAGATTATATTAAAGACAACAAATTAAGCGTTGCTGCTTATGTTAAATCTTTAGATAAAGATCTTATCGTTACAGGTTTCAAAAGAGCTGCTTTAGGATAATTTATTCTGAACTGGTTTCAGAATCTCTAAATTAATTTTAGAGCTTTTCTAACTCAATATTAAATCCCATTTCGAAGTAATTTGAAATGGGATTTTTATTTTATATTTGAATGAAAAATTACTTTCATGGAAGAAAAAAAACGTTGTGCTTGGTGCGAAAAAGATGATTTGTATCGAAAATATCACGATGAAGAATGGGGCGTTCCGATATATGAAGATCAAAAATTATTTGAATTTCTAATTCTGGAAACCTTTCAGGCGGGATTGAGCTGGTACACAATTCTGAAAAAGAGAGAGAACTTTAAGTTGGCTTTCGATAATTTCGATTATAAAAAAGTAGCCTCTTATTCTGAAGATAAAATTCAAGAATTATTACTAGACGCAGGTATTATCCGAAATCAATTAAAAATTAGAGCAGCGGTTTCCAATGCTATTTCGTTTATGAAAATCCAGGGTGAATTTGGTAGTTTCTCCAGCTATATTTGGAAATTTACCGATGGAAAACCAATTCACAACAGCTGGCAGTCCCTAAAATATGTCCCTGCAACAACCCTGCTTTCTGATGAGATAAGCAAAGATTTAAAAAAACGAGGGTTTAAATTTGTTGGTTCAACAGTAGTTTATGCACACATGCAAGCAACCGGAATGGTTGATGATCATGTGGAGAGTTGCTGGAAAAAATAGTAATTTGCCCCGGATGGCAGTGAAAAGCCCGGACTGAAAAAACTATTTTTTCTAGGCAGAAGAGAGCGACCGGCAGGAAGCTCCTTTTGTGAATTGAGAAAAAAAGGTTTTGAAGGAGGACTTGAAACGTACAGCTGGATTAGGCCCTAATTATTTCCTTGAAGAATTTTCATAAAATCATCACGTTTTATTTCACGACAACCCAAACTTTGAAGATGCGGATTATAAACTTGGCAATCCAGAAGTTTGTAATTGTCTTTTTTCAATTGGTTTGCCAAAGCAATAAAGGCTACTTTGGAAGCATTAGAAACTTTAGAAAACATGCTTTCTCCACAAAAAACGTGTCCTAAATCGATTCCGTATAAACCTCCGACTAATTCCCCATTTTGCCAAACGGCAACCGATTTAGCGATTAATAATTCATGGAGTCTGCAATACGCTTCAATCATTTCATTAGTAATCCAAGTCCCGTTTTGACCGTCTCGTTTTATGTCTTGGCAATTCGAAATTACCTCTCTAAAATTCTGATTGAAAGTAACGGTAAACATATTTCTATTCAGTATGTTTCGCATACTTTTAGAAACTACCAGTTCATCTAGGAACAACACCATTCGGGGATTAGGCGACCACCAAAGTATAGGTTCGCCTTCTTCAAACCAAGGAAAGATGCCACTTTTATAGGCAAGCAGCAATCGTTCTGGAGACAAATCACCTCCAATGGCTAAAATCCCGTCGCGATTGGCTTGGGAAACAGCGGGGAAGAATAAATCTTGGGATAGGTGATACACTTTACTTTGTTTCAATGGCAATTTCAAAAATCAATGGTAATAGCAAAGACAAATTCAAAAAAAAACCAAATTCCAATTTTAAGACAGGCTCAATTTGGAATTTGGAATTTAAAAATTTAAAATTTTATTTTAGAATGGTAAATCGTCTGCTTCTTCTTCGTTTAAATTTGTAGCTGGAGCAAATGCTGCTGCTGCTGGCATTGGAGGCATTTGTGCATTAGGTGCATCAGCAGCTAATTTTTCTACTCTCCAACCTTGGATAGCATTAAAATATTTAGTTACACCTTGAGGATCTACCCATTCGCGTCCTCTTAAATTGATAGAAACTTTTACAGCTTCTCCCACTTTAAAGTTATTCAATAAATCACATTTGTCTTGTACAAATTCCACTAAAATATGTTGTGGATATTGTTCCTCAGTTGTTACAACTAGTTCTCTTTTTAAGAAACTTCCATTTCCTACATTTTTAGCTTCTCCAAGCATTTTAATTTTTCCTGTAACTTCCATCTTCGTTATTTTTTATTGTTATTTTGAATTATTTTTTTGCCAAAAGTACTTTCCAAGCAGACAAAACGTCTTTTTCATTCAAGTATTTTTTAGCTTCTGTATGAATTTTTTCCTGATCATCAGAGCTTAAAACTCCTTTTACTGCAAAATTCTGTTTTACAAATATACTAACTTCTTGTAAAGTAGGCAAGGCTTCTATATTACCCAACATCCCTAAATCATTTCCGTCAAAAATAGTACTTTCTTTTATAAAATCAGGAATGGCATCTACTCCAATTCCAAGTGTGGACAATGGTTTTGGCACTTCAAAAAGTCCTTGATTTGATCTTGAGTACCAGTTTCCTCCTAATCTTGAAACTAAATCTATTTTATATTGGTCAATCGCTCCATTTTCGTCTAAAATACGCTCGTCAATATGAATTCTCAAAACTTCGCAAAGAATCAAGTTTCCTGCTCCTCCTTCGGTTCCCAAAGGAATAATCTGAGTGACTTTGCATTCAAACTGTACAGGTGATTCTTTTACTCTGAAAGGTTTAACAACCTCTGAAGCAATAGGAGTCAGTCCAGATTTTACAAATTCATTTACACCATCCGCATATTCTGTACTAGCCAGTGAAGTTTGCTGTACCATATCATAATTAACCACATTAATTACTACTTCTCTAGTAATTTCGGCATTGATTAAAGTATGTTTTACCGAATTATCTCGTACCCGTCTGGCAGGTGAAAAAATAAGAATTGGCGGATTGGCACTGAATACATTGAAGAAACTAAAAGGAGATAAATTCGGGTTTCCCTTATCATCAATAGTACTGGCAAACGCAATAGGTCTTGGTCCCACAGAACCTTGTAAGTAGCCTTGTAACTTTGCTGTTTCAATACTTTTAGGATCAATAGTAATCATGCTTATGTTATTTGGGATAAATTAGTTTAGCTAAAATACAAAAGTAAGTAAATGGTTTAAGTTTAAAAAATACGTTGGTAGATTTAAGATCAATTAAATATTTTGTTTTGCCAAAATGAGTCATAATGGAGAAACTAAAATAATAGTTCAACTATTTCGTTATATTTATACCTCAAATTTTAGTTTATGCAATTTTCTGATAAAAAGAACACGACCCGGTGGATCATCATTTTTGCTTCGTTTTTTATTATTTCCTTAATTCTATGGAATACATACACCTTTTTTCAAATTTTCAAAAATGAAGAACGGCTAAAGATGAATCTTTGGGCAAATGCACAAAAGACACTCAAAAACGCCGATGAAAATACAGATGTGGAATTGCCATTGCAGATATTCAGCAACAATACCTCCATTCCTATTATCCTTACGGAGAACGAAAGTATCATAAATACGGTAAATATTGACGAAGTTATTGTAAAAGACAAAACAAAGGCGAACGAATTTTTATCCGATTTAAAAAATGAGAATGAACCCATTGTAATTGAATATGTTCCTGGAAAGTTTCAAAAATTGTACTATGGGAACTCCGCCTTACTAAACAAACTTAAATATTATCCCATTGCCTTATTGCTTATCATAGTACTGTTTGGCGGTCTAGTTTATAATTTTTACAAAAGTAATAAAATGGCGACTCAGAACAAGCTTTGGGCTGGAATGGCCAAAGAAACCGCCCATCAAATAGGTACGCCGCTTTCATCATTAATTGGTTGGGTCGAACTGTTAAAATCTGAAAATGTAGATGAAAGTACCACATTCGAAATAGAAAAAGACATTGAACGGTTGCAAACCATTACGGATCGTTTTTCAAAAATTGGCTCAGAGCCAAAGTTGGAAACCAAAGATATTATAGAAGAAACATTGCAATCCTATGATTATCTGCAGTCTAGATTTTCAAAACAAATTGAATTTTCATTTAAAGCACCATCTTCACCTATTTATGTATTGCTCAATCCTACGCTGCACAGTTGGACTATCGAAAATTTAGTAAAAAATGCCATTGATGCGATGAAAGGCAGAGGCAAACTATCCTTAGAAATAGAACAAGAAGGGACTCACGTAAAAATAAATGTAATAGATACAGGAGGCGGAATTCAAAAAAAACAATTCAAATCAATTTTCGAACCTGGTTTTACCACCAAAAAAAGAGGTTGGGGATTGGGACTTTCTTTAACCCGAAGAATTGTGGAAGAATATCACAAAGGAACCATAAAAGTCTTGAATTCTGAAATCGGGAAAGGAACAACCATGCAGGTGAGTTTTAAAAAAGTATCGGTAGCATAACTTAAATTAAAACCAGACTGTTTTGGTAAACATTGCTTTTCTGTTCCTATTGTCTTTGTTTAAATAGTTTTGCACAAAAGCTAAATGCTCTTCTGTTTGTGCCAAAGCATGATTAATAGATTTTTTTAGCGAAGCCAAACTAGATGAATTTTCATTTCCGATGTAGCCAATGTTATAGATGGCGTTTTGACATTTGATTAACCTTTCTTTTGGCGTTTCAATCATCCTTTTAATTTCATAATCGGGTAGAGCAGGGCTAAATCTTTTATTTCTGTAATAGATGAAATCATTGAGCAAGCTGATAGCCTCATTGCAATCGCTGGTAATTATATTTAATTTTTCAATATTTGTTTTTTGACGTAAATAGGCTATATTTTTGTTTTTACTTTTCAGACGTTCTAAAATCAGCGCATTTTCAACACCATTCTTCTCTATCCTTTCTGCCGAATCATATAGTTGATCGATTTCAGATGAAGATTCGTAGTTCCCAATTTCGCTTTCAAAATCGAAGTATTTCTTTGATTTATTAATTTGAGTTTTACCTTCATAAAACTCTTGGTTTGTAATTGGGTAATTTAGAAATTGCCATAAATAGTCAAACGGAATATGTGATGAGATGTATTGCAAAGGATTAACTTTAAAATAAGAATTGTCTATTTTTTTAAAAAACCGATCGTTATTTACGTAACCGGAACCCCAAGTTGGGTCAAACAAATACCATTTATTATTTATTTTTGAGGCACACCATGCATGAGAAATGGTATCAATTTCCTCGTTTTGTTTGGTATATCCACTTATAATCACTGTTTTTATACCTACTTTATTGGCTAAATCATTAAATATTTCTGTGTAATCACTGCAGACTCCTCTTTTGGTTTTAAGAATATTTTTTATTCTATTTTCAGAAGTTTCTGCGCTAGATGAAATATACATGTTGGCTACATCGTAACTGATATTAGTTGCTGTCCAATAAAAAACTGCGCGAATTTTGTCGTTATCTGTTTTGAAAGTGGAATTGATATAATTGGCAATGGCCTTCGTTGAATTACTGGAACTATTTGGAATTTTAGAAATTTTATTATCGATTAAAGTATAATCTATATGATTCTGCCCAAAACTTAAAACAGATATGAATACCGATACTATTAAATAAATGTTTTTCATTTTTTGGGACAGGCTCGTAAATTAAAAGGGAATAAGTTTTCACCTATTCCCTTTTAAACGAAAACCATACCAATTTATTTTATTTATTCAACTTTTACAAATTAGCTTGAATTCTTATTGCCAATGCTTCAAATTCTTCTTTAGACATTGACACTTTATTTTGAAAACGTATTTCATCCATTTCATTCAAAGGAATAAGATGAACATGAGCATGAGGTACTTCAAGTCCTATAACTGCCATGCCAATTCTTTTACATGGAACTGTTTTTTCCAATGCTATAGCGATTTTTTTAGAAAACTGCATTAGTCCAATATACAAGTCCTCTTCGATATCAAAAATCTTATCAATTTCCTGTTTTGGAACACAAAGAGTATGACCTTTTGCGTTTGGATTTACATCTAAAAAAGCCAAAAAATTATCATCTTCAGCAATTTTGTAAGAAGGAATTTCTCCTTTTATGATTTTTGTAAAAATACTTGACATTGTGAAATTGGTTAATCGGTTAAACCATTAAATCTGTAACTATTTAGTCTCTTGTTATTTCTAAAATCTCGAATTGCAAAACGCCATTAGGAACTGTTATTTCAGCGAAATCACCAACAGATTTTCCTAATAAGCCTTTTCCAATAGGAGAAGTTACTGATATTTTTCCTGTTTTTAAATCCGCTTCACTTTCGGCAACTAGTGTGTATTTCAATTCCAGACCGTTGGACTGATTCTTTATTTTTACATTAGATAAAACTAGCACTTTGGAAACATCCAAATGAGTTTCATCAATCAATCTTGCATTAGAATGTACATCTTCTAGTTTAGCAATTCTCATTTCAAGCATTCCTTGTGCTTCTTTTGCAGCATCGTATTCTGCATTTTCGGACAAGTCACCTTTATCTCTTGCCTCAGCAATATCTGCGGATGCTTTAGGGCGCATCACGCTTTTCAAATAATCTAATTCTTCCCTTAATTTCTTTAAACCTTCTGCGGTGTAATAAGATACTGTGCTCATAACTTCATCGTTTATATAAATAGAAAAAATCCCATCAGGACGGGATTTCTTTCCACAAAGATATTATTTATTTCTTTAGTCTATAAATATATGTTAATCATATATAATTCAAAGTTAAATAAATTAAATTTGTTTAGCTAATTCTTTTAATATATTTTAAATAATGAAAAGATATCTCATCTTATTAATTTTTTCGTCCTTTTTATTCAGTTGTAGTGAAAATGGTTTTAACAATAAAAACCCCTTTATCCCTAATTATACTTTTACGGTAGATCTTAACATGAGTTTGCCAGCGTACTCCAGCCTTCAGT
This sequence comes from Flavobacterium sp. CG_9.10, assembly GCF_015752245.1. Classification (NCBI taxonomy): domain Bacteria; kingdom Pseudomonadati; phylum Bacteroidota; class Flavobacteriia; order Flavobacteriales; family Flavobacteriaceae; genus Flavobacterium; species Flavobacterium sp. CG_9.10. The sequence goes on along the minus strand of NZ_JADOVD010000006.1, from coordinate 179,618 downwards.
ATCCTAGCAATGTGATTTATTATTCGGGAAAAGGAGCAAAAGGCGTATTTATATTTAATACCGGTAGTGGCTATAATGCATTTGATGCAGCTTGCCCCAATCAGGCTTTAAGTTCTTGTTCAACAATGACAATTAAAGGGATTAATGTTGTTTGTCCTTGTGACAGCAAGGAGTATAGCTTATATACTGGTCAAGCCCAAGGAGGTGCGCAATATCCTTTAAAACAATATCGTGTGGAGGTTAATGGAAATGTGCTTCGGGTGTATAATTAATTACAACTTGTAACTTACGGATAGCAAGAACACTCGTGGTAAAACATAAGTGGTTCGCTCACTAATCAAATAATCCGAAAAGGAATAATCATTTTTCACCGTGTTATTGAACAAATTATTGACTGACAGCTCAAAACCAAAAGGACTGTTTTTCTTTTGATAGCGCAACGATGTGTTAGCGATGTCATAAAAATTGCTTTGATTGTTGTTGTTCGTATTTTTTAGATTTTCGTATTCCAGTTTATAGGTCCAGAATTTAAAGAAAGTTACTTCAATGTCTGAATTTATTGCATCCGTTTGAAAACGTGATTTTGTTATTCCCAAAAACTGACTGTAGCCTTTTGTATATCCAACGCTAAAATCCGGCCATTTTTTGTAAGCGGTTTTAAATACAATTCCTATTTTTTGATTATTCCTGTCGTTTGACGTAGTTACCGTATTTACCGTTTGAGAATAATTAAACCAGCTAAAATTAGTGTTCAATTTTAAATTAAAACGGTATATTTTTTTGCTAAAAGAGCCATTTACGCTGTAATTGGTTTCCGGATTATCACCCAGAATTGGCGTGTTAAATTGGTTTATTCCCTCTATTTGGATTTCATTTCTGATGGTTTTTACTTTTTTATTAAAATTTGCCATCGCATTCCAAGTGATCCCACGATACATATTCATTTTAGAATACCGCAAATTGGCCGAATGAAACTGTTCGTTTTCTAAAAGCGAATTGCCTTTATAAACCAAATTATAATACTGTAAACTATAGTTATTGGCGAATTGGCTTACTTCGGGGAAACTGTTTGTTAATTTATACGTGAAATTTAATGATTCTGATTTATTAAATTCATAATCGCTGTTCCACTGTGGCTGGAAAAGAGTTTTAGACAACCTATTTTCTCCAGATTTATGTTCTGTAATCAAATTATACCAATGCAGATATAATCCTGGCTTATTAGTCCATTTTCCTATTCTGAATTTGTATTCCAAACCCACATAAGCATCGTTTAATTGGTATTTTACAGAATTCCCAAAACCAGCAGAAGCAAAATCATTGACTGTTCCATTAGTCAGTACTTGTTTCTCTGAAGTTTCAAAACGGGAAGCGCCATAATTATTCCCCACATTCGTATACAAATGATTAAAATTATTGATAATCCAATAATGCTTGAATAAAGCATCCACGCTGTTGTTCTTTACTTTTTTGATTTGTTCAATAGTGTAAGATGCATCATTTTGCAACGGAATTAAACCCGCGAAAAAAGGCTGATCCGTAAACCATTGATTCTTTGGCGTGTTGTTTTCGTAAGCTTGGTTGACCACAAATGTAGTCGTATGATGCTCGTTTAGGCTCTTGTGCCATTCCACATATTGTTTTACCGAAGTATTGTCGGCTTTGCTAACGGTTTCAAAAACACTCGAATTAGCATTTGTAATTGAATTTATGGCATTGGATAAATCATTTGTGCTCGATTGGTATTGGACATTGTAATACCATTTTTCCTTATTGTTGGGAGAATAATCCAGTTTTAGATTCCCGATCGCCAAAACCGAACGATTGTCCCCGTTTTGTAATTTATTCTCGAAGGCAATAGAAGTGTTTTGCAGGTAATCATTCTTACTTTCTGTTTTTGAAGCGGTAAAAACTTTTGAAAAAATAGAAAAACCCGAAACAGACAATTTAGGCGAAGCATCATAACTAAAATTCAGGGCACTAAATTGCGATTTGTTCTGCACGACATCAGCATTATCATTAGCAAACGAGTATAGGTTTGTGAACGATTTCCTACCCGAAAGGAAGGTGCTTATTCCTCCGCTAAAACGCATTAAATCATCAAAGGTGAAAGTTCGTTTACCTATGTTATTCAGGTCGCCAATAAAACTCACATTCGATTTTGGACTGTAATAAAACAAAGCGGCATGAGCCAGATAAAAACCATTGTCAGCATTTCCTACTTCCGCACCAGCCTCAACATCACCAAAAACAAATTTCTTTTTATCGGCTTTTAGTTTTACGTTCATTGCCAATTCATCGCTATCAGATACTTGCTTCATAAAACCCACTTCGTTAAAGTGATCTATGACTTCAATTTTATCCAGCGCATCAGCCGGAATGTTCTCCACTGCTAGCTTTGAGCCACCACCAAAAAAAGATTTGCCTTCTACGAGCATTTTAGTAACTTTTTTACCTTGTACGGTAACCCCTCCGTTTTTATCAACCTCAACACCAGGGAGTTTTTCTAGGATTTCTTTCATTTTGCGTTCGTTGCCGTTCGCAAAACTTTTAACGTTAAACGTCATCGTGTCTTTCTTGATCACAATGGGCTTAAACTCGTGTTTGATTACAATTTCTTTGAGTTGCTCTCCGGTAGGTTTTAATTTAAAATCGTGCGAAGTCAAGACAGCATCTGCATCTAGAATGAATACTTCCTCTACAAAACCGATGTACGAAACAGTGATCTCATACTTGACTTCTTTATCCAGCTCTAAGCGGTAGCGTCCTTTATTATCTGCAATAGCAAATTTAAGACTTGCATTTTCTTGCAACGGTTTTGCAATAACGTTGGCGGATTCTAGTGGTTTATTAGTATCCTCAGAAACCACACCAGTAATCGTGCGGGATTGAGAGAAAGATACTATTGTAAAAAAAAGGAAGAATAGTACTCTAAACATTTTAATTCTTGGATAAAACTTTTTTATTGTACTCTTCTTCAGTGATTGTTTTGCCTTTTGGAAAATCTATTTTAATTTCTTTGTCTTTAGTGATGTTTACCTTAGATGCAAAATAAGTGGTTTCTTTTTCAGTTAACTCCAATATTAAACCAGGCAAACCATTATAATCTTTAGGGCCGTAAGAATAAGGTAAACTCGGGGCAAACCAAGCGATAATTGTTATATTTTTTTCTTTTCCATCTCTACCTATATATGACTTAATATAGTTTGCTTTATAGCACAAATATTCATCAATCATTTTACTTTCTGAGGTAATATTCCAAAGTTTTTTATTGTACTTCATTTTTATCAAAGCGCCATTCATCTTTTCTAAAATAACAACATTTTCCTTTTTATCTAGATAATAATTAAAATCAGAAGTAAATCTATTTGAAGCAAGTTTTACAATTGTTTTTTTATATTGTTCGTTATTATTTGGTGTACTTAAAGAACTATTTAATGAAAACTTAGATTGAGAATTATTAAACTCTACAATGAATATTTGTTTATTTGCCTCTTTCAATAAATCACCCAAAACATTCTTAATTTTAGTCTCGTTAGATTTAGAACTAAAATCAATGGATTGAATTTTATATTCAATCCTCCCATAAATTCTTTGTCCAAAACAATTCATAACAGACATTGTTATTAAACAAAATAATATTTTTTTAAATAAACACATCTTTTCAAGTTTAGATAAAGCAAACTAAATTAAAATTTAGTTTGCTTTGTTATCAATTAAACAAAATATTATTGAAAGCTATAACACATACCAAGAAGATCTTGATATGCATTATTTGCATCTATTGCACTCATTTCATTATTCGGATCCATTTCTTCTATAAAATCTATCGCAAATTCTTGACAAAGATCTCCTTTTACAACAATTCCTTTTTTAACTTCTTTTGCTTCTTGAGCCCCTGCCATTGCAGCGCCACTAAATACTACCACTGCTAGAGCGGTAAATAAAATTTTTTTCATAATTAAATTGGTTTGAATTTATAATTTTTTTCTGGTTAACCAAGGCAAATATGAAAAAAAAAAAAAATGAATTTAAAGAAATATCTGATAAAATTAACAAAAATTTAACGAGTTTATTTTTACGATGTATTTAGCGGTTAGCTCATCATTTGTAATGGCAAATTTAAGGTTTGCTTTCTCTTGCAATGATTTTTCAATTACATTGTTAATTTTTAACGGATTAATTGCATAATTAGAAATACGTATCCTGATAGTAGGTGTTTATAAGAAGGAAAGGGGTGTGAAAAAAAGAAAAAACAACAATCGATACATTTAATTATATTAAAAAATAAAATCTTAAAAGAAATTATACGATTTAAAAAAAAACAAAAAAAAATTTAATAAATAATCATTTTTCATTCATTTTTTTGACCTGTATTTCTTCCAGCTCATCAGGTGTAATATATTTTCCATTCTTTGGTTTCTCAAAATCTATTTGAGCATTTTTATAGTCGAATACTATTTTAGTAGCATAAAAATAGGTTTTCCCGTTTATACTCCCTTCCAATACCAATCCTGGCAGTCCGTCTAAGCCAGAAGGACCAAATGAAAATGGCATTTCTGGTGTAAACCATACTGTCGGATCCATGGATATTGTCCTATTTCTGAACTTCGAAAACTCTTCCTTGTGTGAGGTTGCTTTATAACAAATGTAACCATTTATTTTTTTTGTTTCGGTTGTAATTGTCCAGCGGTATTCATCAAAGGGTAAAATAACATTAAATTTTTCTCCTAAAGTTTCAATTTGTTTAATCCTCTGTTTAGAATCATTATTACAATATCTTGTCCCCCCTGCAGTAATTGCAATTAATTTATCGATAGGGTTGTTATCTTCAATATTGAGCTTATCAACTAATTTAAAAACAGCAACTCTTTTTTTGAAATAAAGTGCCAGTTCGACATTGTTCTTAGCTTTTTCATACTCATCTATTTTTAATTGAATGTTTGGAGAAATATTTGCATTTACTTTATTAGGAGCATCAGCATATCTACCCATCTTATAGTATACAGCTATAACAGGGTCGTTAGCATCAATAGAATTGAAACTCAAAAAAACTGCCAAACAAAAAAAACTAACGATAAAAAATATTGATTTTGATTTCATTTTAAATTATTTAAATCACAATTATTTATACCATTAACAAATTTATTGTTTGTCAAAAGTATATCGAACACCTATAAGACCTCTGAGGACAACATCATCCTCAATTCTTAATTCAGGTGTGAGTTCTAAAACTAGTGCTATTTTTTTAAAATCCTTAATAGGGAAAACTTCAAGAGAGGTAGGAATCACAATTGAATTTATTTCATCAAAACCCCTAAATGGACTTAGATTAATTCCCAATCCAATCGAAAAACGGTGGTACTCTTTGGTTTCAAAATTATAAAATACATTAGCTTCAATTGGAATTTCTTCAAAATAATTATTAGCAAATACTTTTAGCTCCAAGCTTATATCCTTAGTTCTATTGGTATTAATACCCATTGCATAATTTGAAAAACCACTTACAGCTATTTGGGAATGACTTGTAAAGCCAATAAATAACAAAATGATGATGAAGATTTGTTTGAAATTTTTCATTCTTACTAATAGTTTTGAATTTTTAAATTGTTATTTGGTTGAGCATCGTAAATATCCAATAAGAAAACAACAATTTTAAGAATTTACTTATGAAATTAACAAAAAATTAACGAGATTTAGTACCCTAAAAAAAAGCCTGACTAAAATATTTTATAGTCAGACTTCTAATAAAAATTAAAAATTTCTAAAACTTCAACGTCAATCCCGCCAAGAAGTTAATTCCTGCTTGAGGATAATAGTACGGATAAACGTCATACATATATCCATTTGACACATATTTCTTGTCTAAAATATTGTTTACCAAACCTGTAATTACAATTGATTTAAAAATAGATTTTGGTTTAATTTCATATGCGATATTCAAATCGTTGACAAAATAATTAGCCAGTTTTGCAGCCGGTAATTCAATGTTATTCATGTATTGTTCTCCTACAAATTTTTGTAACCAAGAAATCTGAAGATTCTCTAATGGCTTGTAAGTAATAATATTCCCTACTATAACCGATGGCGAATAAGCAATATCGGTAGTTCCATAATTTTCGCCTTCTACGGCTAAATCAACATTTTTGTTAGCGCTCAAAGTGAAATTTGGTCTCACTATAAATTTCTCTGAAACGGTAAAAGCGGCATCAACTTCTAAACCTAAACGATAACTTTTTTCACTATTGGAACGAATTGGACTTCCTACATCATCCAGTTTTCCAGTTAAAATTAACTGGTCTTTGTATGCCATATAATACACATTCGAACTAAATTTTACTTTGTCTGAAGCATATCTCCAACCCATTTCAAAGTCATTTAATTTTTCAGGTTTTGTATTTCCGCCTTCATAATCAGTTCTGTTAGGTTCCCGATTGGCTCTTGCATACGAAAGATACAAGATGTTATTGGCGTTGATATTAAAATTCAAACCTGCTTTTGGATTAAAAAAATTGAAATTGTCATTTACTGATCCAGTTTCGATACTGTTTGCTTTATAATGTACATTTCTAAGTTGTAAGTCTCCAAACAAACCAATTTTTTCCGTGATTTGATAATTTGCTTTCGCAAAAATATTTCCATCTGTTTTTGCAGCATAGTCATCATAATAATGATCTCCTAATTCATTTGTTGAAGCATATCTTGCCCAAATTACTTTTCCAAAATGGTCTCCTTCATATTTATTATAACCTCCTCCAATAATCACATCTAATTTTTCGGTCTTATAATTGGCAGAAAAGGTAGTTCCGTAAAAGTCATTATCCAACCATTTTTGACGTATTAAATCGGTTCTGTTAATTGTTGTTGCATTGATTACAATTGGAGTCAAGCCATAGCTGGAAAACTTAGCATCTTCTTTATAGTTTTCATAATATCCCTTTCCTTTGGTGTAATGAAAAGCTAAATTGGTGCTCCAATTTTGAGAAACTTTTTCATTCCAATGCAATTGATAATTGTCTTGTTGATAATTGTCAGTTTCATTATCATAATATCTAGTGTTTCCAAACTCATCCGTAAAAATTCCAGCTGAATTGAATGTTCTGTCGCTATTTAAAGTGGCTTCATCAATTCCGTTCCAAGATTGATAGGTTTTTTCTTTTCCGCCAAAAGCTAATGCTTTTATTAATGTTGTTTTACCCACGTAAGTTCCCTGAAGGAAATAGGATTTAAAATTCGAAGAAGCTCGGTCAACATAACCGTCAGATTTCAAAGCGGACAAACGACCGGCAATTTCAAAATGATCATTCATTAAACCCGTGCTGAATTTAACCGTGTGTTTTTGAGTATTGAAACTTCCAAATGAATTAGAAATTTCTCCTTTGCTTTCTTTCGAATAACTGTCAGTTAACATATTTAAACTGGCTCCAAAAGCACCGGCACCATTGGTTGAAGTTCCCACTCCTCTTTGCAATTGCAAACTCTCGATAGAAGAGGCAAAATCAGGCATGTCAACCCAATAGGTTCCTTGGCTTTCAGAATCATTATACGGGATTCCGTTAATAGTTACATTCACCCGAGTGGCATCGCTTCCGCGGACCCGAATTCCAGTGTAACCCACGCCGTTTCCTGCATCGGAAGTAGTGACCACCGAAGGAAGATAATTCATTAAAAGAGGAATGTCTTGTCCTAAGTTTCGGAACGAAATTTCCTTTTTGTCCAAATTACTGAAACTTACTGGTGTTTTTGTGGTAATCCGCACGGCAGAAACTAGAACTTCGTCGAGTTGATTCACTTTTGTAGTGTCTTTGACTTGAGAAAATGATAAAAAAGAAAATAGAAGAAAGAAAATAGACGTTAAAAAAGTTAAACTTCGCGCCTTTGTGCCTTTGTGGCACGAAAAATTGAAAATAGTATTCATCCGTAAATAGATTACGAATAAAAGGGGGAATTATTCTTTTGTTAAATTAAAATGATTGTTTCCTATGACAAATGGATAGTGTGCACGCTATTTTTTTTGTCATTTTTTCCCTTAACAGCATTACCTGTTCAGGTTCGTTGGGTATAATCTCAGCTATATTCTGAATTTGTTTCAGAATCTGAAATAAATTCAGATTTAAGCACCCCTTTGAGACGGGGCAAAGGTAATTCTTTTGTTTAAAGTTCCAAATATAACTTTTGAACTTTTTTTCTAATTTCAAAAATCGGGTTTTCTGCGGTTTTTCTTCACTTCAGAAATGCTTTTTTTATCCTTTATTCGTTTGCGAATTACAGATTTGGGGATTTTGGTTGCTTTTCTTTCTTTAGCAATAATCAAGGCTTTTTTGATAATTATTAAAAACCGTTTGGTTACAATTTCTTTATTTCGAAACTGACTTCGATCTTCGTCACAATTTAAGATTAAAACCAAATCGGTAGTTAATCTGGGAGCTAATTTTATTTTCAGCAACTCTTTTTCGTTTTCAGATAAGGCTTGCGAGTTTTGTAAGTCAAAAGACAAAACCACTTTGGAAGAAACTTTGTTTACATTCTGACCTCCAGCGCCACTGCTTCGTACCGCTTTATATTGTAATTCTGTTATGATTTTTTCTGTTTCCATTTATGCTGTTCCGAAACTTCGGGAATGTTTCACTAAAACTATTGATGTTGATGTGCTGGTTTTAATAAATCATTTACTGTTTTTACCGGATTAAAGGTAATTAAAGGTACTTGTACAAATACGGTGAGCCAATGTGCCATTGCTCCGTTCCACAAACCGGGTAATTCATATGCTTTGATTTGTTTTCCATTGGTGTTTTTTTCTACAATGAAACCGCTGTTGTGATCAACAAACTGGTTTAAATCAAATTTTTTATTTTTATAATTTTTAATTCCGCAAACTAAGTCAACGGGATTGAAATGAGTGGCATTAGCCAAAATGCTTACTTCACTTTCATTATTCAAATCCACTTGAGAGGATTCCACAATTTGCAAGGAAACCGCACCGTTTTCACTCTTTACCCAAAAAGGGCCTCCGCCAGGTTCTCCTTCATTTTTTACCATTCCGCATACACGAATTGGTCTGTTTAGGGAGTCCTTAATTATGCTGATTTTGTTTTCTAAAGTAAAAGTGTCGAATTCATCTGCGATTCCCACATTTAATTTTTCTTTCAGGAAAGGAATGATTTCTTCAATATGTTTTTCTTCAACTCTATTAAGTTCGATAAGATTCAAATAACTGAAAATTTGTTGTTGCAATTCAAGCAATGTGCCTGCTAAAGCTTTCTTATACAAAGCGATTTTTTCGTTGTTATTTTGAATTACATTATCAATATTTTTTATAAAAATAATATCTGCATTCAAATCATTCAGATTTTCAATTAGGGCGCCATGTCCTCCGGGTCTGAATAACAATTCTCCCATTTCATTTCGGAAAGGATTATTTGAAAGATCAACAGCAAGGGTATCGGTGCTTTTATTCTGATACGAATAACTCACTTCAATTGCAGTTCCCGATTCTTTTTCGACTTTGTTTTTAGTCAAATTGATAATGCTTTGAAATTGATCTTGATGATTTTCAGATACCGTAAAATGCAACAGAGAATTTCCGTTGGAACTGCAATAATATCCACATTCATACAAGTGTTCCTCAATAGGCGTTGCAATGGTGGTAATGTATTTATGAAAGGGTAAAATTCCTTTTGGCTTATTGGCAAAATCAAAATAATCAGAAGCCATGAGCAATTTTATAAAATAGTAGTTTTTATAATCTCGTTCAAGTGAATCAAACTCAATGAATTCTTCTTTTAATTTTTTATGTACCGCTTTAAAAAAAGGAAACTTTTTCATGCCTATTATAAAAATAGATAGTTCTGTGTCTTTTTTTCTATTAATGTAGGCGTTTATACTTTCATTTTCAAAATCAAACTCATTCAAAAAAGTATTTAAAAATTTAAACATTCTACTGGCAGCACCAGAAGATGGAACGAATTTCAATAATTTTAAATTAGATTTATGAGTATCAAAAAAGGCTGCTTTTTGCTTAAATTCCGTTTCTGATAATTTTAAAATCCCGTTATATAATGTTGCAGGAGCGACTAGATTAATTTTAGAGATTCCGTTTTGAAGAAATTTCAATTGTTTTTGAACAGTTGAAATGGGAATTCCAAGTGTATAATTTTGGACAAAATCAACAGAAGAAAGACCCATTGCTTTAGCAATCGTCAAATCGTCAATAATTGCAATGGCTTTTTTTAATCGTGAATTTTTGTCTCCAGAAAGCGTGATAAATGGTTTTTTATTATCGATTAATGACTGTTTAAAAACGGCAAAAACGGATTCTCTACCTTCTGCTTTATCTCTCAAATCATCTTTTTCCCAAGGGACATCTATATCGGTAAGAAAGAACAAATCGTATTCATGTTCTCGAGCAGCTTGGTCTAACAAAGGATCACAATAGTTGTAATAGACTTCCGAAAAAACTTTGGTAACCATTAAATTTGTATCGCAAAACAGATATTTATTGGCAATCGAAACCGCTTCATTTTCTAAATTGGTTTGACCGTACGCAATAGGCAGCATATCATTGCTTTCACAAATTTTTTGTTCTTTGTCCCATTTTTCTTGAAGATATTCACGAGCATACTCCGCTACCCAAACCGTATTATAGTGTTCGGCAAGTTGTTTTGCTAATGTCGTTTTCCCAGTGCTTTCTGGTCCGAATAGCGCAATTTTTACGATGGCAGCTTTTTGTTGTTTAAGATTTTTCTCCATTCTAAATAAGCTAAAATAGCTAAAATTGTAAATATTAAATATTGCAATGCCAAAATTCCAAGTCCACGATAGGCGTATAAAGGTGTAACAATTAGATCGCCAATAATCCAAAGAGTCCAATTCTCGATTTTTTTGTTGGCCATATACCACATTCCTGTGAAAAATATTCCCGAGGCTATAATATCAATATAATTGTCGTTATGAATGGTGTAATTAAATAATTTATATACCCCGAAAACTACAAAAATTGTCACAAAGAACAATACGACGCCTATTATTTTTTCATTGTTATTCGTTCTTGTGATAGGCAAGTTATCATTTCCTTTAACTTTCCTGGTCCATTTATACCATCCATAAATACTCATAATAGTAAAATATCCATTAATCATCATATCGCCAATGTAACCCGCAAGAAAAAGCAGGTAGACTGTGATGATTGTTGCGATTAACCCTGTTGGGTACACCAAAATATTTTCTTTTCGGGCATACCAGACACTCAAAATTCCAAATATAAAAGCAATGAACTCTAATACAATTTGTGTTGTTGAAGCATTTTTATAAGCATTTAGAAAAAATTCTATCATCTTTGAATTTTAAAAAATTAGTCGTTCGAATAAGGTAATGGTTACAAAGGAAGATTGAAAAAATTCAAATCTTTTTCAAATGCGGTTCCTATCACTACTACATCAGCTCCTGAATCGTAGGCATTTTGAATTCCCTGCAAATCTATAATTCCGCCTCCAACTATAACAGGAATTTTGATATTTTTTGAAATTAATTGAATCATATTCAGAGGAACAGATTGTTTTGCGCCGCTTCCTGCTTCGAGATAAAGGAGTTTATTTCCTAACATTTCACCTGCTTGTGCGGTTGCCAAAACTAATTCCAGATTATTTCTGTCCAAAGGTTTGGTTTTGCTGATTCTTTCTACCGCGGTTTCGCTCCCGCTTTCTATAAGCATATAGCCGGTTGAAATAATTTCGAGATTGGTTTGTGTCAAAAGTGGTGCTGCTTTTACCTGATGCTCTATCAAATAATCGGGATTTCTTCCTGATATTAAAGACAGAAACAAAATGGCATCGGCTTTATCAGAAATTTGTGAAGGATTTCCCGGGAAAAGTGCGATTGGTAAATGGCAGTTTTGTTTTATTTTTAAAATTAATGCGTCTAGAATATTGTTTTCGACATGGCTTCCGCCAATGAAAATATGGGTGGCCGGCGATTGATTGATTTTTGAAACTAAATGATCAACATTTTCTAAAATGATTTTATCAGGATCAAGAAGAATAGCCAATAATTTTTGGTTTTCTAGTTTGGCTTGTATTATTTGGCTGTACAGGTTCTTCATAAGTTTTACCGCTAATTCGCAAATTTGCGGTTTGTTTTTAATTTTCCAAAGCGTAAACTAAAGTAAAATTTTCGATTTCTTCAAAGTGAATATTGAAATCTTTAATCAGGCTGTCAAAATGGAGTTCGGTGTTGACTTTTTTATTTTCTAAATCGAAAGATTGAACTTTGATGTGATCTTTGAAACTGATTCCTTTTTCGTTTCGGATTTTGAAGATGGCTTCTTTGGCGCCCCAAATCACGGTTAGTTTGCGGATGTATTCTTGCTGATTTTCAGTCCCGAATCCCGAAGTCTCGGGACGGGATAGAAATTGAAATTCAGAATCGCAGAATTTATCTGCGATGCGGATGATTTTTTCGCGTCGCAATTCGATGTCGATTCCTACCGTTTCCTCGCTAATAATAATCGCTGAAAAATCATGAGAATGGGTGATTGATATGTGTTTTCCGTCATGTAAATGCGGTTTTCCAAATTCATCATAAAACAAATCAAAATCAGTGTAGTTCGCCTCCTGAAATAATTTGCGAACGCTCAAGAATGCGCGTTGGTGCAACTCTGATTTCATTCCGCTAAGGCGAAGCGCATTTTTCTCAGTTAATTGGACCTCGTTGTTTAATTGTTCGAAGGATTCGGTGATTTTCCAAACCAGGATTTGGGTTGTGGTCTCGGCGCTTCGGGAGAAGTTTATAGTTTTGAATAATGGCATGGTAGTATCCTGATTTTTAGCCCCGATTGCAATGGAAATCCTTTTTTGACTCGCCCTTGCGAGGAAAAAAAGATTGCAGTGGAAAGCGGGAAAGAGCTCCTAAAACTGAAATTAATTTGGCTTAAAAAATTTATTTTATTGATTTTTAAAAGATTACACTACTAAACAACTCATAAATGTGAGTGAATGTTTTTAAAATCATAAGTTATTCCGTAAATTTGCAAAAAATTTATAATTACAAATATACTATAAATGAGTACTACAACTATGCCTTTTGTGGCTTTCAAAGTAAAAGACATTTCTCTAGCGGCTTGGGGAAGAAAAGAAATTGAATTAGCAGAAGCTGAAATGCCAGGTTTAATGGCGCTTCGTGCTGAATACAAAAACGAACAACCACTTGCGGGTTCTCGTATTGCAGGATGTTTACACATGACAATCCAGACTGCGGTTTTGATTGAAACGTTAATCGCTCTTGGTGCTGAGGTGACTTGGAGTTCTTGTAATATTTTCTCTACTCAAGATCAGGCTGCTGCTGCGATTGCTGCTGCAGGAATTCAAGTTTATGCTTGGAAAGGTTTGAATGAAGAAGATTTTGACTGGTGTATTGAGCAAACATTATTCTTTGGTGAAGACAGAAAACCATTGAACATGATTCTTGATGATGGTGGAGATTTGACGAATATGGTTATTGACCGTTTTCCTGAATTAGTTGCTGGTATCAAAGGATTGTCTGAAGAAACTACAACTGGAGTTCACAGATTATACGAAAGAGTAAAAGCGGGAACATTGCCAATGCCTGCAATTAATGTAAATGACTCGGTTACTAAATCGAAATTTGACAATAAATACGGTTGTAAAGAATCGGCTGTTGATGCGGTTCGTCGAGCAACTGATATTATGCTTGCTGCAAAAAGAGTAATCGTTTGTGGATACGGTGACGTAGGTAAAGGAACTGCTGCTTCTTTTAGAGGTGCTGGTTCTATTGTTACGGTTACTGAAATTGACCCAATTTGTGCGCTTCAAGCTGCAATGGACGGTTTTGAAGTTAAAAAATTAGATACTGTTATTGCCACTGCTGATATTATCATTACTACTACTGGAAATAAAGATATCGTTTTGGGTTCTCATTTCGAAAAAATGAAAGACAAAACTATCGTTTGTAACATCGGACATTTTGATAACGAAATTGATATGGCTTGGTTGAACACGAACCACGGTGCATCTAAAGTGGAAATCAAACCACAAGTTGACAAATATACAATCGCTGGAAAAGATATCCTTATCCTTGCTGAAGGTCGTTTGGTAAACTTAGGTTGTGCTACAGGTCACCCAAGTTTTGTAATGAGTAACTCATTTACAAACCAAACTCTTGCTCAAATCGAATTGTGGAAAAACAGCGCGGCATACAACAATGAAGTGTATATGTTACCAAAACACTTAGATGAGAAAGTAGCGATGTTACACTTGGCTAAATTAGGTGTAGAATTAGAGACTTTACGTGTTGATCAAGCGGATTATATTGGAGTTCCTGTTGATGGTCCATTCAAACCAGAATATTACAGATATTAGTATTAAGATTTAAGTACTAAGTATTAAGACAAAACCCTTGCCATCCCGAAGTTTCGGGAGCGAGGGTTTTTTTGTTTTTAAATCTGAAAGACAATGATATATTGATAATTCTTAAGAAATGTGCCTTGATCAAACACATGAACTGTAAAAATATATATTATGTTTGCATATCAATTAACATTTTTGAAGAAGCAAAATACTGCTCCTGTTTCTAAATAATAAATTCTACTACTTTTGGAAAAAATAGCTTATCTATTCGTCTTATTAATTTCACTTTCGATTACTCAAATTGTTTCCGCCCAGGAAAGAAAACCTAAAGTGGTTTTGGTATTAAGTGGTGGTGGTGCCAAAGGAATAGCGCATATCCCGCTTTTACAAGCTTTAGACTCCTTGCACATTGTTCCTGACCTTATCGTAGGAAACAGTATGGGAAGTGTTATTGGAGGAATGTATGCAATGGGATATTCCGGTGACAGTATTCAAAAAATAGCCAAAAACATCGATTGGGACAAACTCCTTGGACGAAATATGTCTTTGAAAAGTGTCAGTGTGGAAGAAAAAAGTGAGTTTGAAAGATATTTGGTTGGAATAGGAATTAAGGACGGTAAGCCGACAAGCGTAAGTTCTTTATTAAATGATCAATATTTGCGAGAATTTCTTACAGAACTGACTTTTCCTGTTTATAATGTAAAAGACTTTGATAAGCTAGCCATTCCATTTAGAGCAATGGCTACAGATGTTGTATATGGTAAGGAAGTAATTCTTAGCAAAGGAAATTTAGCTTTTGCCATGCGATCGAGTATGTCATTACCCGCGGTTTTTAAAACCATGCCTTACGAAAAAACGCTGTTGGTTGATGGAGGCGTAATGAATAATTTTCCAACTGATATTGCAAAAAAAATGGGCGCCGACATTATAATTGGCAGTGACGTGGGTGGGGGAATGGAACCTATAGATAAATTAGATAACTTCGTGTCTGTACTAATGCAAACGAGTATGTTTCCCAGTAACATTAAAGATCCGGAAAATCGTAAACTATGTGACATCTTAGTAGATCACTTGCCTAACTTGAGATTTTCTACATCTGATTTTACAAAAAGTAACGAAATCTACAAAGATGGTAAAATTGCAACCAATCTTAATCTAGATGCATTAGGGGCATTGGCAGAAAAAGTAAAAGGATTCAAACAACGAACCCATGAATTGCCAAAGGTTTCCGGTGAATTTGTCATTGACACTATTGTTTATAAAAATATCAGCAAGGAAAATCTTCCTCTTGTTATTGCCCGAACAAATATCAAAACGCAAACAAAATATACCACTAAAGATTTAACAGCAGGCATTAATGGCGCCATGGGCACAAATCTGTTTAACCAAATTACCTACAGTTATTTCGTTCACGACGAAGACAAATTAGGATTGCTGATAAACGGTTTAGAATTTTCTAAAAACCAAGTTAATGCATCCCTTCATTACGACACTTATAGGGGAGTTGGACTAATTCTTAATTATAATGCCAGAAACGTTCTGGCCGAATCTTCCCGCCTTATTGCTACTGCAGACATCGCAGAACAACCAAAAATAAGAATAGATTTTCAGAAAAATTTTGGAAAAAAGAAAGACTGGTGGTGGGGAACGGAGCTCTATGGTGCATTCCTACAACAGGAAATCTTCGTTGATGGAAAAGCGGCAGATAATATGCTATACAAAGCTGTCGAATTCAATAATGAAGTAAACCGAAATTTGAATTCACTGAACAGTTATCTTGGATTTGGATTAAACTATAGTTACACTGTGGTGAAACCTAAAAATGATCCCGATATAAATGATAATGTACTGTCTCTTAAAAACTATAATTTTGGTAATTTAGAAGTAAATGCACATTATTTGCGCAATGGGATGGATAAAGTTTTTTTTGCAACAAATGGAACAATTTTAAAAGCAAATATAAATCGATCACTGCGCAACGATATTAACATAGCTTTTACAGAAACGGATTCCACTGATTTTTCGGGGTCAACAAATAGCTTCACTAAAGTAGGATTCGCATTTGAAAAAAGAGTACAATTAAAAAAGAAGATTACTGGCATAATAGGATTTGATGCTAATTTTATTTTTCAAGACAAGTCAAAAGGTAACGAAGGTTCTTTTTCTAATTATGGCTATGCTGCAAAATATTTCCTTGGAGGCTTTGTTCCAAGTTCGGGCAGTAATCGTTTTGTATTTCCAGGTCTGCATGAGGACGAGCTGAGTGTTACTCAATTTATGGCTATTAAGCTTGGCGTACAATTAAATCCCCTGGGTAAATTTTACCTGACTCCACATTTCAATATTGCATCTGTTGGCTTTGGCAACTTTAACGAATACATTGCGGATGTTTCTAATACAAAGGCAAATTGGGACGACAATAAAGTAACCAGTGTATTGATGTCAGGCGGAGCAGCAATCTCCTATCAGTCGATTTTAGGGCCTATTCATTTTGATACTTCATGGATAAACAATATCGACAAAGTGCGATTGTTTTTTAGCGTCGGATTTTCATTTAATCCATCTAATTAGAGCAAGTAAGTTATTAGCCGAATTTTATCAAGTTTGATTATATTAAAGTTCCAGTTAAAGGTTCATTCAAACTAGAATGTTACAGATACTAGTCCTGCTTTGTTATTCTGACGATAGGAAGAATCCTAACCTTTGCAGCAATGCGAGGGTTTTTTTGTTTTTGGGCGTGACCCAAAAGATTGCTTCGTCGTTCCTCCTTGCAACTTTGGGTCGGGCTATTCGTTACAATCTTTTATTCTGCTATCGCTCCATAAAAGGATTTCCACTGCTATCCCTCACGCGTTAATAATAATAAGCAGATGACGAAAACCTATAAAATTAATCAGATTTTTTATACGTTTCTTCAACTATTAGTGTACTTTTGAAATCAAGCTATAAGCACAATTTCTTTCAAACTCAAAACATTAAAATTAATTAACACTTATCAAATAAATTATGAGAACACGCTTGATTTTAATAATAGTAATGCTATTGCCATTTTTTACAAATGCACAAAACTTTAATATGCAAATGCAACAATCAGCAAATATGCAACGCCAAATGAGTAACCAGAATGCACAATGGGCAATGCAACGACAAATGGATATGCAGCAACAGCAAATGCGCAGTATGATGTCCCGTTCAATGAGTAAAATTGAAATCGCAGAAAAAAAATTGGCAAAAGAAGAACGAAAGTTAGAAAAGCTAGAAAAAAAGTCAATAAAAAAAGAGGCTGATTTAAAGATGAAGCAAGAGGAATTAGTAAATCTTGTAACAAAATCCAAAGAGAACGATGGTACTGAATTACAAAAAAGCATTAAAAACTCAAAAAACGATTTATCTAAGTACGAATTAAAATTAAGTAAAATAAATTCTCAATTAGAATCCAGTTCGAAAAAAGCACAAGATTTCAAAAAAGAAGTAGAGAATTCTAAACTGGAAAAAGAAGAACTCACTAAAAAGCACGAAGAAGAGAAAAGAGTAAAGAAAGAGGAAAAAGAAAAGGCAATTAAAGAAAAACAAGACAAAAAAGAAGCGAAAAATTAAATCACTTCCACTTCTGATTTACAAAATGACGAAAACCTAGCAAGAAACTGAAATCAGTTCAGTTTCTTACTAGGTTTTTTTAATAAGAATTACTTATATAATTTTGAACTATTCAACAAGCGCTAATGTCCTATTAGTCAGTTCGTTTTTGTATTTTATTAAATGCATTTATTTTATATAAAACCATAGCGTAAATCAACCTTAAATTACGCTTCTTGTTTAATCAGTACTTTATCTATTCTAAGAATTTGCTATCCAATCATATTAACATCTAAACAAAAAAACCCGTTTCTTTCGAAACAGGTTTTATATAGTAGAGAACATTTTATGCTTATCGAACCTTTTTAATCAAAGTTGCAATATATGCCCATTTAAGATCTCGTGAAGCCAGGCCCTCTTGAAATTCTTTTTCTTGTGTTGCTGTGTAAACTGTACCGGTATCATTAGGCATTCCAAAATATTGATTGAAATCTTTAAACATATCTACAGTAATATGTGAGGCATAAGCAGCACTGCCAGTGGGAGCCATGACTCTTAGTAATTCCCAACTGGCCCTATTGCCTTTATCTACCTGTTTTTGATGATCTAGTTTAAAGGTTTTTGATTCAGCATTTTCATATTTTGCATAATTATCCATCCCGACTTTCATTAAGTTTATTTGGGCAACTGTACCTAAAGGCATATCAAATTGTCCTTTGGTAAGATCAATTTGTTCCAAATAAAATCTTGCTGCTAAATCCCTGCTTTTAGCAGACTGGTTTAATTTATTGATAAGATCTTGCTCAGACATTGCTGGATATGCTTTTTTGGCTGCTGCCATTAAATCGCCTCCGCCTTGAAACATTTTGACAGGATCTTTAAAGACCTGAACTGTTAAGTACTGATAACCTTGATCTTCGCCTCCTGGTTGTAATGACCAAAGATCCCATCCTATAATATCTCCGTTTTTGACACGTTGGTCATGAATCTTTTGCCAAAAACTCTCCGTTTCCCCGTAAGCGGTTTCTTGTTCATTATCGACTTTCATAAATTCAAATAATAAATAAAGTTTGTCCTGAGCAATCATATTAGCACTAAACAAAATTACTGCGATAAACATGAATAATTTTTTCATAATTGTACAATTTAATGATTAGTAATACTGTATTTTACTATTAAAAGTACGAAATATTATTTGCTAAAAACACTTAATTAAGGCGCAATCTTTTGTTTTTTAGTTAATTAAAGAATATTCTGACTGCTTATATAAGGATACAATATTGCCTAGTGTGATAACAGACAAAAAACCGCTGAAGTGATAATAAAATAAAAGTAGGAAGTGACTGTTGTGACGTTATATTGTCGTTAAAAACAAAAAACCCGTTTCTTTCGAAACTGGTTTTTTAATAAATTGAGAAAAATCAATTCAACTATTCAATATCTTTTAGCAAAACCCTTATTTTCTCTTTCGAATCAGGAGGGTTTATTTTAGCAATCAAGCATTCAACAACAACCTAAATATTTTATATCTTTGTATCTTCATTGATTACTTATTCAAATGACGACACTTACTGTAAACATAAAAGACATTTCTCAAATAGCCATCATCAAAAAAATTTTGAAAGCTTTTGATGTGGAAGTAATTGAGGAAAACAATGAAATTACAAATCCTGAGATACTTGAAAGACTAGAAAAACATCACAAGAATTTTCAGAAGCCTGCTTATAGAGAAGAAAACTACACCAAAGTAGATACTAAAAATATATGGGCAGATATACAATAGAAATAAGCAAAGAAGCGATTGCTGATTTGTTAAAAATAAAAAAATCGGGCAAGAAAACGGATATTTTAAAAATTGAAAAAATATTTCTTGAATTAGAATCACATCCAACCACTGGAATTGGTAAGCCTGAAAAACTAAAATACAAAGACGATAATGTTTGGTCCAGACAAGTCAACAAAAAGGATCGATTAATCTATGAAATCATCGACCACGAAGTAGTAGTAATTATCATTTCTGCTATAGGACATTACAATGATAAATAATCCTCCTCTATAAAATCCACTGCGTAAAAAATATTTAAATCATTAGTGCTTCTGTGTCTTTTTAGTGTAAAAGCTTTTTTTTAACTTAATAACTTCCTCCAATTGACAAACAGTGTAAGTGATATGTTTTTATTTAAACAAAAAACCCGCTTCTAACGAGACGGGTTTTTTAATAAATTGAGAAAATCAATTAGGCGTTAACTTCAAATGGAAGTATAGAGCGATTTTATTTGTTTTAAGGGAGTGGTTTTATTGCTATCCTACGTTCTAAGAAAAAAACATATATGGTTTATTCTGAATGAATTAC
Organism: Flavobacterium sp. CG_9.10; assembly: GCF_015752245.1. Lineage (NCBI taxonomy): Bacteria > Pseudomonadati > Bacteroidota > Flavobacteriia > Flavobacteriales > Flavobacteriaceae > Flavobacterium > Flavobacterium sp. CG_9.10. The sequence continues at coordinate 159,329 of NZ_JADOVD010000006.1, read as the reverse complement.
GATATTAACTATATTTGATAACCCGTTGGGGGTTATTAGTTTTTGATGATGTTTTTTCGTCGGTTCGAGTGATTTTCTCCCGAAGCCTCGAGAAGAAAATTGTATCGAGAACAACAAAAATTGTTTTTAAAAACGGTTCTCGATATATTTTTTGTTTCATTTTGTTACACAAAAAATCCTCGAACTGACGTCTTTACTAATTGCACCAAACCGGTTAATTGATATAACTAAAATACAAACTCATGGGTAATATATTAAGAGTGATCGCACTAATTTGTATTTTATTTTGCTCGTGTAAAAAAGCACCAGAACCAAAAGACAATGGGTTAGCTGGTAAAATTCGTTACAGTTGCGCACCAGAAACTATAGACAATAAATGGTATGCGTCTTATCATAAAGCACCTCTCTTTAAAGGAATGGATATTATTGATTATCCAATAAGCACCAAAAATAGTGAAGCTCAAAAGTATTTTAATCAAGGATTAGCCTTTGCCTTCGGTTTTAACCATGCAGAAGCGGCCCGATCTTTTTATTATGCGACAACATTAGACCCACAATCTGCAATGAGTTTTTGGGGCTACGCTTATGTATTGGGTCCAAACTACAATGCAGGAATGGAACCCGATAATTATGAAAGGTCATATAAAGCCATTCAAAAAGCACTAAAATTTACAGCCAATGCATCGGAAAAAGAAAAAGCACTAATAAATGCATTATCGAAAAGATATGTTGCAAAAGCGATGCAAGATAGAAGCTCATTAGATCGTGCCTACTCTGAAGCCATGATGAATGTAGTTAAAAAATTTCCCAACGACAATACAATTGCAACTTTATACGCCGAGTCCATTATGGATATGCATCCGTGGGATTTGCATGATAAAAAGGGGGAACCAAAGAAATGGACTTTGGAAATTATAGCTCTTTTAGAAAATATATTGAAAAAAGATCCGAAGCACATTGGTGCCAATCATTTCTATATTCATGCGGTTGAAGCATCTAATAATGCAGAAAGAGGCAATGCTTCGGCAAAACGTTTTGATGACGGATTGGCTCCAAGTTCTGGACACTTAATTCACATGGCTTCACACATCTATATCAGAACCGGAGAGTACCACAAAGGGACTTTAGCAAATATTAATGCGGTTAAAAAGGACAGTACTTATGTTACAATTTGTCACGCAAAGGGTTCGTATCCGTTGGCCTATTTTCCTCATAACTATCATTTTATGGCGGCTTGCGCCACATTAGAAGGGAATTACAAATGGGCGATGATAGGAGCCAATGAAACATCAAAGCTTGTACACCCAAAAACAATGACGGAGCCAGGTTGGTCAACCTTACAGCATTATTATGTTATTCCTTATTTTGTTGCGGTAAAGTTTGGAAAATGGGATGATATATTAAAAATGAAATTAGTTTCCGATACGCTGAAATATCCGGTATCAATATCTCACTATGGGAGGGGAATGGCATATTTAGGGAAAAAAGACATTGCGAAAGCAAAAGCCGAGTTAGACAAATTAGAAGTTTTGTCCAATGATAATTCGATGAAAAAAATAACAATTTGGAATATTAATACAATGTACGATGTGTTGCAAATCGCCAGTAAAGTATTGAAAGGCGAAATTTTAGCTTCAGAAGGAGGCTATAACCAAAGTATTTCTCTTATCAAAGAGGCCATAACTATTGAAGACAACTTGAACTATAATGAACCGCCAGATTGGTTTTTCTCCGTACGACACCATTTAGGCGCAGTTCAAATTGAAGCAGGGAAATATAACGATGCCATAAAAACCTATCAAGAAGACTTGAAAAAGTATCGCAATAATGGCTGGGCACAACAGGGATTAAAATTAGCGTATGAAAAAAGTAATAATCCAAGTAAGGCAAAAGAGATGGAGGGTCTGATTGCAAAAAGCTGGGCTAATGCTGATGTAAAAATTACTACTTCTAGAATTAAATAACAAAAAACCCGCTTCTCACGAAACGGGTTTTTTAATAAATTGAGAAAATCAATTATGCTTCAACTTCAAATGGAAGTATAGAAACGTATGATTTGTTATCTCTTTTCTTTTGGAAGAAAACAACTCCATCTACTCTTGCGTGTAGGGTGTGATCTTTACTGATGTAAACATTTGCACCTGGATTATGTTTTGAACCTCTTTGTCTTACGATGATGTTCCCAGCAATAGCAGCTTGACCACCAAATATCTTAACGCCTAAACGTTTTGATTCTGATTCTCTACCATTCTTAGAACTACCGACACCTTTCTTGTGAGCCATGACGTATTAGTTTATTTTGTTAGTAATTAATTAAACAGCTTTACCACCGTTTAATTCATCTTGTAATTTTTTTAATTCATCCATTTTACCATCAGCAGCCAATTGAGCTTGTTGAGCCCAAGTAGTTGGATCTAAATGTGTTAAAGTAGCACTTGCAGCTGTTAAAATTTCTTTAACAGAATCAGATGATGCTTTAGCCAATTTAGTGAAAGTATCAACTCCTGCAGCAACTAATGCTTCAGCAGCTTTAGGACCAATTCCTTCGATAATTTTCAAATCATCTACTTTTTTAGATGCTTTTGGAGCTTTAGCTTCAGCAACTTTTTCAGCTTTTGGAGCTGCTTTTTTAGTCCCTGTTGCGCTAATTCCTTCGATTACAATTTGAGTAAGATATTGTCTGTGACCGTTTCTCTTTTTGTATCCTTTTCTTCTTTTCTTTTTGAAAACGATAACTTTATCTCCTTTTAAGTGTTGTAACACTTTAGCTTCTACTGAAGCACCTTCTATAGCTGGGGCGCCTAAAGTGATTGTTCCATTGTCATCTAATAAAAGAACTTTGTCAAAAGAAACTTTTGAACCTTCTTCATTAGTCAAACGATGAACATAAACCTTTAAGTCTTTGCTTACTTTGAACTGTTGCCCTGCTATCTCTACGATTGCATACATACCGAATTGATTTATTGATTTTTAAGGTTGCAAATATACAATTAAATATTTATCATGCAATTCCTTAAGTAAAAAAATATTTTATAAGTTTTAGGCTCTATTTTTCAAGGCTTTATCTCCTTATTAGTAGCTTTTTATCGTTAGAAGTTTGTTAAAATTAAAATCATCAGACAATCATCATTAAAAAAAGGTATTTTTGATAGATTAATAATTTTTGCTTTGTAACTTTTGAAAAATGATAACTTATTAATCTTTATAAAAAACACAATAATCAATTTAAGTACTGCGCTTATGCTAGGAGGAGTAGCTTCGGCTCAAAAAATTGCTTTCGAGGAATATAATTTAGACAATGGCATGCATGTCATCTTACATAATGATTCTTCTGTTCCCGTTGTGGTAACTTCGGTGATGTATCATGTGGGATCGAAGGATGAAACACCTGACAGAACTGGTTTCGCTCATTTCTTCGAACATTTATTATTCGAAGGTACCGAAAATATAAAACGAGGGGAGTGGTTTAAAATTGTCACTTCAAATGGTGGAGTGAATAACGCCAACACCTCTGATGACCGTACGTATTATTATGAAGTTTTTCCTTCTAGTAATTTGGAATTAGCACTTTGGATGGAATCCGAAAGATTAATGCATCCGGTAATCAATAAAATTGGTGTTGATACTCAAAACGGAGTGATAAAAGAAGAAAAAAGATCTCGTTACGATAATCAGCCTTATGGGAATATTATTGGAGCCGTAAAAGAAAACATGTTCAAAAAGCATCCGTATCGTTGGACGACAATTGGTTCCATGGAGCATTTAGACGCTTCCACTTTAGAAGAATTTCAAGCTTTCAATAAAAAGTTTTACACGCCAAATAATGCTGTATTAGTTGTTGCAGGAGATTTTGAAAATGGCAAAGCCAAAGAATGGATTCAAAAATATTTTGGTTCAATTGCAAAAGGGGAAACATTAAAAAAGGAAACTTTTGTCGAAGAACCAATAACGCAAACCATTCACGCTAATTATGTGGATCATAACATTCAAATCCCAATGCTTATTGCTACGTACAGAACGCCTTCGATGAAAACCAGAGACGCCCGAGTTTTGGATTTGATTTCGTCTTATTTAAGCGATGGGAAAAGTTCGAAATTGTACAAGAAAATCGTGGATGAAAAGAAAATGGCCTTGCAAATAGATGCTGTTGGCTTTAGCCAAGAAGACTACGGAATGTACATTTTGTATGGTTTGCCAATGGGTACTCATACTTCTGCAGAATTGCTAAAAGAAATTGATGAAGAGATTGTGAAAATCCAAACAGAACTGATTTCGGAGAAAGATTTCCAAAAATTGCAAAACACGTTTGACAATCGCTTTGTAAACAAGAATGCCACTCTGGAAGGAATTGCCGAAAATTTAGCCACCTATTATTTGCTTTATGGAGATATCAATTTGATAAATACAGAGATTGAACTATTGCATTCTATAACACGAGAAGAAATTAGGGATGTGGCCAAGAAATATTTAAATCCAAATCAAAGACTTATTTTGGATTATGTTCCTTCCGCGACTGCGCCAAATTAAGACTTTCTCGATTATCGAAAACTACTATTCTATTATTAATTTTGTTCGCAACAGGAATTATGTACCCACAAGCCCGTCCACAACCCAAACCTGGAGTTTCTCCAGTGGTAAATATAAAAAAACCTCAAACCTTTGTTTTAGACAATGGCTTGAAAGTAATGATTGTTGAAAATCACAAATTACCTCGAGTGACTTTTAACCTTGCTCTGGATAACGAACCTTTTTTTGAAGGAACTATAAAAGGAGTCGATGAATTATGCAATAATATGATCGGAAATGGCAGTATTAAAATTGCCAAAGACGCCTTCAATGAAGAAATTGATTTCTTGGGTGCCAATATAAATTTTGGTTCTAAAGGGGCGTACGCCAATTCACTTTCTAAATATTCAGGAAGAATTTTGGAACTATTGGCACATGGAGCACTGCATCCGAATTTCACACAAGAAGAATTCGAAAAAGAAAAAGCCAAATTATTCGAAGGCCTTAAAGCCGAGGAGAAAAGCGTTCCTGCAATTGCTCACCGAGTGGTTGAAGCGCTTGCTTTTGGAAAAAACCATCCTTCCGGGGAATATATGTCTGAAGAAACATTGAAAAATGTAACTCTTGCGGATATTAAAAAGAATTACGAAACCTATTTTGTGCCGGAAAACGCTTATTTGGTGATTATTGGTGATGTGAAATATAACGAAGTAAAGCCAATTGTTGAAAACCTTTTTGGTCCTTGGAAAAAGAGAAGTACGCCAAAACTTACCTATCCCGCTCCCCAAAATGTTGCTTTCACCCAAATAAATTTTGTGGATGTACCGAACGCCGTTCAATCGGAAATTTCATTGGTAAACACCTTGAATTTAAAAATGAGCGACAAAGATTTCTTCCCCGCGGTCATGGCTACATATATTCTTGGGGGTGATTACACCAGTTACTTAAACATGAATTTAAGAGAAAAACACGGCTGGACCTATGGTGCCAGTGCAACTATTGGATCTGGAAAATATGTAACCAAATTAAAAGCGGCATCCGCAATACGAAGCGCAGTTACTGACAGTGCGGTTGTTGAGTTTATTAAAGAAATAAAAAAAATAAGAACCGAGAAAGTATCCGTGGAATTGCTTAACAATGTGAAAGCAGGGTATATTGGGCGATTTGTCATGCAGGTTCAAAAACCTCAAGCAATTGCACGTTATGCATTAAACATAGAAACCGAAAATCTTCCAACTGATTTCTATGAAAATTACATTAAAACCATAAATGCTGTAACACCTGATGATGTGATGCGAGCTGCCAATAAATATTTTCTTTTAGACAATACTAGAATCATAATCGCCGGTAAAGGATCGGAAGTGATTCCCGGACTGGAAAAACTGAAGATTCCCATGTTCTATTTTGATATTTATGGCAATCCAATAGAAAAACCTGTTCTATAATAAAAACCGCTATTTCATACTTTTAGGCTACAAAGGCTTTCCATCAAATTTAATGATGGAGAGCCTTTTTTTATTGTTTTAGCAAATAAAGAGACCCACTACTTATTTAATTTATCTACTGCCGGAAAAAGACGTAAAATCTTATGAAAAAAGTTCGTTTTAGTGTAACAATACAGTTTAAAACACGACCTATAGGCAAATCAACCGATTAACATTTATGAAAAAATCAATAATGGCGTTAAGCGCCACACTTTTGCTTGGCGGAGCCGTTTCTGCACAAAAAGTAGCTTTCGAAGAATACAATCTAGACAATGGTTTACATGTTATTTTACAAAACGACCCTTCGGCTCCAGTTGTGATAACATCAGTAATGTATCATGTAGGCGCTAAAGATGAAAATCCTAAAAGGAATGGTTTTGCTCACTTTTTCGAACATTTATTATTTGAAGGTACTGAGAACATCAAGCGTGGAGAATGGTTTAAAATTGTCACCGGAAATGGAGGGACAAATAACGCCAATACCACCGAAGACCGCACGTACTACTACGAAATATTCCCTTCTAACAATCTTGAATTAGGATTATGGATGGAATCTGAAAGAATGTTACATCCTGTAATTAACAAAATTGGTGTTGATACTCAAAATGAGGTTGTCAAAGAGGAAAAAAGATTGCGCTATGACAACAGTCCTTATGGACAAATGATTCCTGAGGTAAAGAAAAAAATGTTCACAAAACATCCTTACCGCTGGACTACTATTGGTTCAATGGATCATTTAGATGCTGCAAAACTGGAGGAATTTCAAGACTTCAATAAGAAATTTTACATCCCGAACAACGCAGTGCTTGTAATAGCTGGAGACTTTAACGCCGATCAGACTAAAGAATGGGTACAAAAATACTTTGGCGCCATAAAAAAGGGAACTGCTATTGAAAGAGAGACTTTTGTAGAAGAACCAATAACCCAAACCATCAAAGCAAAATTTGAGGATGGAAACATTCAAATCCCAATGGTAGTGGCTGCTTACAGAACTCCATCGATGAAAACTCGTGATGCCAGAGTTTTGGATTTTATATCAACAATCTTAAGTGACGGTAAAAGTTCAAGATTATACAAAAAAATAGTTGACGACAAAAAAATGGCCTTGCAAATTGGTGCATTTAGCTATAGTCAGGAAGATTACGGAACGTATATTCTGTATGGTTTACCTCAAGCACCAAGGACATCTGAGAACATCCTAACCGAAATTGATTCTGAAATCGTAAAACTACAGACCGAATTAATTTCTGACAAGGAGTTACAAAAGCTTCAGAACAAGTATGAGAATCAATACGTAAACAGCAATGCCTCTATTGACGGAGTAGCAGATAATCTGGCCACTTTCTATATGCTTTACAAAGACGTAAACTTAATCAATACCGAAATTGAGATGTACCGAAGCATTACTCCGGAAGAGATTAGAACTGTTGCAAAAAAATATCTAAATCCTAATCAACGATTAGTATTAGATTATGTTCCATCATCAGACAAAGCCAAAAAATAATACAGAACCATCATGAAAAAAACAATATATATACTATCAAGTCTATTTTTGACTTTAGTTTTGCAAGCACAAGTAATCCCGCAACCAAAACCTACAGCTCCTCCAACAATTAAAATCGGTAAATCCAATAATTTTGAGCTTAAAAACGGACTGAAAGTAATGGTAGTGGAAAATCATAAACTGCCTCGAGTTTCCTATAGCCTTAGCTTAGACAACATGCCTTATGCGGAAGGAGACAAAAAAGGAGTAGCAGATATTACAAGCCAACTTATCGGAAGTGGAACGACGAAAACATCAAAAGATGCCTTTAATGAAGAAGTTGATTTTTTAGGGGCAAATATTAATTTTAATGCAAAAGGTGCTTCTGCCAGCGGATTGTCTAAATATTCTGGAAGAATATTAGAATTAATGGCTGATGGCGCATTGAACACCATATTTACGCAAGAAGAATTTGATAAAATAAAAGCAAAGCTTTTAGAAGGAATAAAAACACAGGAAAAAAGCGTCGCTGCCGTTGCTGGACGAGTGGAAGATGTTTTGGCATTTGGAGTAAATCATCCTTCAGGTGAGTTTTTAAGTGCGGAAAGTATTAACAAAGTTACTTTAAAGGATGTTGTTGCAAACTACAAAACTAATTTCGTTCCTGGAAATGCTTACTTGGTTGTAGTAGGCGATGTCAATACGAAAGAAGTAAAAAAAATGGTTGAAAAACTTTTTAGCTCTTGGACCAAAGCAAGTGCGCCTAAGATTATATATCCTGATCCTAAAAACGTGCAACAAACTCAGATTGATTTTGTAGATATGCCAAACGCAGTTCAGTCTGAAATCTCAGTGGTAAATACAATCAATTTAAAAATTACCGACAAACAATATTTTGCTGCAATTTTAGCCAACCAGATTCTTGGCGGTGGCGGAGAAGGAAGGTTATTTTTAAACTTACGCGAAAAACACGGTTGGACATATGGAGCTTATTCGGATGTAGGATTCGGTAAATACGTAGAAAAATTTCGTTCTTCAACATCAGTACGAAATGCTGTAACGGATAGTTCAGTAGTTGAAATTTTAAGCGAATTAAAAAAAATCAGAACAGAATTAGTAACTGCTAACGATTTGAAAAATGCAAAAGCAAAATACATTGGTACCTTTGTAATGCAAGTTCAAAAACCATCTACAGTAGCGCGCTACGCGTTAAATACTGAAACACAAAATTTGCCTGCTGATTTTTACGAAAACTATATTAAAAATATAAATGCAGTAACGGTAGAAGACATTAAAAGCGTAGCTAACCGCTTTTTCTTAGCGGATAATATCAGAATAGTGGTTGTAGGTAAAGGATCTGAGGTAGCTCCTTCACTGGAGAAACTAAAAATTCCAATGTTCTATTTTGATAAATACGGAAAGGCAATTGAAAAACCAATTTTCAAAAAAGATATGCCAGCAGGCGTAACCATTAAGAGTGTCTTAGACAAGTACATTGTTGCCATAGGTGGAGAAAAAGCCGTAAAAGCGGTAAAAACAATCGCTATGGTGGGTTCAACAGTAATACCTCAAGCACCATCACCTTTAACTTTTACTTCAAAAGCAGATGCGAAAGGTAAATTAAATGTAGAGTTAGCCATGGGAACGATGAGTCTTATGAAACAAGTAGTTAATGAAACTAGTGCTTATGTGCTACAACAAGGACAACGAAAAGACTTTACAGGAGCTGAGTTGGTTGAAATGAAAAATAGCGCAGTCCTATTCGAAGAATTACTATTGGATAAAAAAGAAGGTGCAACACTTGCGGGTATCGAAACCATTAACGGTAAAGATACTTATGCCATTAAGGACGGTAAAACTACGCTGTATTATGATATGACTACAGGTTTAAAACTGGCAAACTCAAAAACAATGGATCAAGGAGGTAAGTCTATTACTCAAGTAACTAATTTTAGTGATTACAGAGACGTTAAAGGAGTGAAAGTTCCTTTTAATATCATCCAGAATGTTGGCTTTGAATTGGATATCAAAATCAATGAAGTAAAAATCAACGAAGGAGTTACAGACGCAGATTTTAAATAATCAAATCCTGAAATAAACAAGAAAGGCTGTCTTAAACGACAGCCTTTTTTTTTCTTGGAAGACAAATTAAGATCGTATAATTTAATATGGTTTAAGTAAAAGTCTTTTCCATTCTAAACCGGAAAAAACTTTTGCAACCTTCTCCGCTTTGATTTACTCTAAAGAGTTTTATTTTGAGATAGATGATTCAGTATTTGCATTTGTATTGCTTTTTGAAATGAAATATAGGATTATTTCTAATCATAGTTTAAGCTCTTTGCCACAACATTAAAAAGCGTCATTTACATTACTTATGTCTTATTTATCCAATCCTATAATCGTATAATAAAAATTAAAGTAACCATTCGGGAGTATATGACTATTTTAACAATTAGTATATTTTACGGACAAACATTCTGCTTTTTCAGAAAACATGAAAAATTAATTCTTTATAAACTTGCTTTGAAATATATTTATTCCTGATCTAACTTGAATAATGAATTCACCTGTGGCAAGGGTTTCTACATTTATATTGTTAGTGCTTTGGGTTTGTTCTTTTACTATTTTGCCGGTAAGGTCAGTAATGATTATTTTATCAATAATTATATTGTCAGGTAATTGAATATTGAGATTATGACTTGTTGGGTTAGGATAAACATTTATTTTGCTATCTAATCTAATTTTATTTATTCCTAAAGTTGTTATTTTCGCAATATATAAACAAGTCGTGCAACTAGGAGTGCTATAATCTGCGGACATAATAAATTGTAATGGATTAGTTGCATACCAGTCATAGGACACAGAACCGTCATAATCGGTAATTTTTTTTCGAATAACATTACTATAGGTACTAAAAGGGGTTTTTAATGTACCATAGGCATCATAAATACTGTTATTAGTATAGATAGTTGGATCACCAGTGAAAGTGTAAGTATCAGATATTACAGTATTGTAAGCGTAAGGGAATGTAAATAAAGTATAGGGATTTGGAGTATAATCAACATAAATAGTAGTATTGTCAACATCTGCAATTTCTTCTAAAGACGTTGGTGAAATTTTGTATAAACCATACAAGGTAACTGGAGGAGTAGCGTTATTAGTAAATTTAAAACAGTAATTCGCGGTAGGAAAGTTTACAGCAAAAGGCGCTGTATTAATAGGTATAGTAGAATAAGACGTAGTTGTACCATCAGTTGTTAGTGATACTGAAGAAAAATCCCAAACTTGGTTAGGACCTGCACCTCCTGGAGATAATCTAGAAGCATCACCATAATAATCAACGGCAGAATAATTTAGAATTACATCAGAAGCATTGAGTACTGGCTGCGCTATTATAACCTTACTTAAGAGAAGAGCTATAATAAATAGTGTAGTTTTTTTCATAATTTGTAATTATTATATTTATATAACGTTAAGGTACAACAAATTACGTTAAATATGTACAAATTAAACTAAATGAATTAATGTTTACTTCTTCGCCGATAAGTAAACGCCAATCAAAATAATAAATGCTCCAAAAAACTGAACAGGAGTTAGCATTTCATTGTCTAGCAATCCCCAAAAGAAAGCAACTATAGGAATTAAATACGTTACCGAAGTGGCAAAAACAGGCGAAGACATTTGAATCAGTTTAAAGAAAAGAATATTAGCAATTCCAGTTCCTACAACTCCTAAAATCATAATGAACAAAATCGAATGTTGCACTTTGGCGATATGTATTACTTCAAAAAAGCCAGAAAAAGATAAAATAAGCAATGTAGGTAGAAGCAAAAACGCAAAATTTCCAGTAGTAATACTCAGCGGACTTAAATCCGATAAATATTTTTTTAGCAAATTGACATTTACAGCATAACAAACGGAAGCAATAATGACTAAAACAGCATAATAATAGTTTTGTTCCGGATGGTTTATTGCTCCATTAAAAACCAAAAGCATACTTCCTACCAGTCCTATAAAAACTCCCCAAACCTGACTTCTTTTGAAATTTATTCCAAAAACGATAGCTCCCAAAATCAACGTGTTTAATGGAGTCAAAGAATTTAGAATCGCCGTTATGGAGCTGTCTATTTCTGTTTCGGCAATGGCAAAAAGATAGGCAGGAATAAAGGTGCCAAACATAGATGTCAGCGCAATGTATTTCCATTTTTGCTTCGGGATTTTCATCAGACTTCTAAAACCTATCAATAATAGAAAAATGGCAGCAAACAGAATTCGCAAGGAACCCAATTGTAACGCGCTTAATCCAATTAACCCTTTTTTTATCAATATAAATGAACTTCCCCATATCAGGGCAAGAATCATCAAGTAAACCCATTTCAATTGTCTTGCATTCATACTCTAATTTTTGCCCCAAAATTGTAATAATTTTATGAATTACTGTTCCTTTTTTTTCATTAATTTTGCAACTAATTATTAGGTAATTAATTTAAATCCAATCATAATGAATTTCTCAAAATCATTAGCAGTGGTAGTACTTACAAGTCTTTTGTTTGTAAGTTGCCAAAAAAATAATTCAGAAGCTTCTAAAACGGGAATGGTTACAGCAGAAACTACTGCTCCAAAAGTTAAAAAAGAAATTGCATCCGCTAATTTGCAAACTGCAAGTTTTAAAGTGGAAGGAATGACTTGCGCGATTGGTTGCGCCAAAACCATACAAGTTGAATTGACAGAACTTGACGGGGTGCAAAAAGCAACAGTAGATTTTGACAAAAAATTGGCCACAGTGACTTTTGATAAAACGGTTCAAAATCCGGAGAGCCTAACTAAAGTAGTTCAAGCTACAGGCGACGGGAAAACATATAAAGTGTCGAATATGAAGTCATAATTAGACTATTCCATTTTCAAAAAAAAGCTTCTCAATTGAGAAGCTTTTTTTATTGAACCATTTAAGAAATTGAAGGTAATTTAAGAAAGTTTTGAATGACAACTGTCGATAAGCCTATTTGTTCTTAAATGTCTTATATGGTTGAATTTTTTTATTGACCTTTCTAAAAATTATTTCCACTTCAAGGTTTCCATCAGTCTTTGCATGTCGTTTCTAACATAACTTGCCGCCGGCATAATAGAATCGAAGTTGGGTTTAGCATAGAAATAAACCGAGCCTGTCACAAAATGTTTGGTGCTATCGGTTACGTAAAATTGTGAATTGGTGGCCGCGTTTCCATCAACCTGATAGAACATACCATATACTTTTTTGGTAGGATTCAAATAAGGTTGTTCCAGAATATTATCTGCTTTTATGACGTGCTCGTAGGTTAGTTTTTGAGCGTCACGCAACAATTTGGCGATATCATTGTTCACGGGTTTGTAAGTCAAATAAATAGTGGCTTTCATTTTTGGATACGAAATAGTAAACCCACAATCTTTCTCTCCTTTGATCACCGCTTCTGAATTCATTTCGAAAGCAAAAGGACATTCATTTTGAAAACTTACATATTTTGCCTCTGGATAATCCAATCTCAAATAACTAGCTGGCTTCGGCAAAACATCATCTTTGCAGCTAAAACTTAAGAACGATACCAATATGATTGTTGAAAAAGGGATTATTTTTTTAAACATTTCTATTCTAATTTATTTAATCTTTTATTTTTCAAAAGAAACATATTCCGCAATGATTCCCGTTCTTTCGGAGTGGGTTAGAGGGAGAAATTATTCAATTGTTACTTTGATTTGTTTGATGCGTTTTTTATCTACCGTTTCAATGGTAAACTGGCAGTTTTCAAAAGCTATTTTTTGATCCTTTTTAGGGAAATTGCCTAGTATTTCGAGAATAAACCCAGCCAGGGTTTCGGCTTCTCCTTTTTTAATTTCAAATGATTCTTCGTCAACATCAATAATTCTGTAGAAATCTTTTAGATTTATTTTTCCTTCAAAAAGATAATTTTTGTCATCAATTTGGGAACAAAAACTATTTTCATCATCGAATTCATCACTAATATCGCCCACAATTTCTTCGATTACATCTTCCAGTGAAACTAATCCGGAAGTTCCGCCGTACTCATCAACAACAATTGCTAAATGACCTTTCTTACTTTGGAAATCTTTAAGCAAATTGTCCAATTTTTTATTTTCGGGAACAAAAAATGGTTCTCTTAATAAAGTCTTCCAGTCGAAATCACTGGTGTTGATATGTGGTAACAAGTCTTTCACAAATAAAACGCCTTCAATCTGGTCAATATTGTCTCTATAAACTGGAATTCTTGAATATCCTTTTTCTATGATTTTGGGACAAATAGCAGCGAAAGGTTCTTCAATTTCTAAAGCAAAAATATCTATTCTGGGGCTCATCACTTGTTTAGTGTCTGTATTTCCAAAACTCACAATTCCTTCTAATATTTTTTGCTCTTCGGTTGAGGTTTCGTCTGAATCAGTAAGTTCTAATGCTTGTGACAATTGATTGACAGAGAAATTGGTCTTTTGTTTTCCTAATTTATTATGCAAATATATCGTGGCGGATCGCATGGGTAAACTCAAAGGTGAAAGCAATTTGTCAAGGGCTGCAATAGGATAAGCAATCAACTTGGCAAACTTGATGTTGTTTCTGCTGGCATACACTTTTGGTAAAACCTCACCAAACAACAACAGTAAAAAAGTTACGACAATTACTTCCAGAATAAATTTTAAAACTGGCGAAGTGACTGCGGCAAATAAATTTTTTCCCACAAATGAAAATAAAATTACCACTCCTATGTTGATGAAATTATTAGCTACAAGAAGTGTGGCTAACAGTTTTTTTGGTTTTTCAAGAAGATCTGATATGATTTTTCCTTTGGAAACATTTTCTTGTAAGGTTACATCGATGTCTTTTTGTGACAACGAAAACAAGGCTACTTCTGCTCCTGAAACTAAAGCAGAACAAAACAGTAAGGCAAATATCCCAATAAAACCAAATACTAAATCAGTATCAATGGCATAGGAAAAGAATAAACTGGGCTCTGGGTCCAAATTAAATAAGATTAGTTAAACAATCAAAACGGTAAATCATTGATAGGTAAATCGCTTTTTTGTGTGTCAAAGTTAGTGTTTTTTGTGGATTCCGAACTTTGAATTTGTTTGTTGTTGTCGTTGTCCTTCTTTGTGGATAAAAAAGTAAACTCCATTACTTGAATTTCGGTCGTGTATTTAGTTGATCCATCCTCCGCTTGCCACTGACGGGATTTTAAACGTCCCTCCACATATATTTTGTCCCCCTTGGAAAGGTATTTTTCACAAATTTCGGCGGCCTTATTTCGTACCACTAAATTATGCCACTCGGTAGAAGTGATTTTTTCGTTGGTCGTTTTATTGATGTAAACGTCGTTTGTTGCCAATTGAAATCTTCCGATACAGTTGCCTCCTTCAAAATAATGCATTTTGACTTCGTCACCTAAATGCCCTATTAGCATCACCTTATTTAAAGTTCCATTCATGATATTCAAATCCTATTTCAATCAAAGATACATTTTTTTGCAATCTTATATTATTCCTTTTCTATAAAATTGTGAATCACAATGGGGAAAGGAAATGTTTTTAAAGTGTCATTATTTATTCCGTTTTCAATGCTTCCGTTTAGATTGACTTTCCAAAACTTGATATGCAAATGTTGATGTGATAATTTATGGATTATACTTTTATCATTATCTTCTAATATGCTTATAATGGTATTGTCCTTAAAATATTCAGTTTCTATTTGCTCCGAGATAAAATCGAAATTCTCTTCCTTTTCTGTTTCTATCAAAGGGAATTCATATAAGTTATGCCAAATGCCTTTAGCTGTTCGTTTTTGAATTATCGTATTATCCTTTTCATCGGCAACCACAAGATAATTAAAGTATCGGTTGCGAACTTTTAACTTTTTAGACTTCACCGGCAATTGATCGACTTTCTTTTTTTGTAAAGCAGCGCAACTTTCGTTAAAAACGCAGATGCCACAATTAGGGCTTTTGGGAACACATTGCAAAGCACCAAACTCCATTATTGCCTGATTGAAAATAGCGGGATTAGCTTTTGGCATTAATTCGAAAGCCAAAGCAGTGAATTCTTTTTTGGCGGAAGCCTGAGCAATATCAGTTTCAATGTCAAAATAACGGGACAAAACCCGAAATACGTTTCCATCAACAACCGGAACTGCTTCATTGTAAGAAAAAGAGGCAATTGCCGCTGCAGTATATTCTCCAACTCCTTTCAGTTTCAGTAAATCAATATATTTATCTGGGAAAATTCCGTCTAAATCAGAAGCGATGTATTGAGCCGTTTTATGTAGATTTCGGGCACGGGAATAATAACCCAATCCTTGCCAAAGTTTCAAAACTTGTTCTTCATTTGCTGCGGCGAGATCAAAAACAGTTGGAAAAGCGGTAGTGAACGATAAAAAATAAGGCATTCCCTGAGCTACTCGCGTCTGTTGTAACATAATTTCGGAGAGCCAAATTGGGTATGGATTGGTGGTATTTCTCCATGGCAAATCCCGTTTATTTTGTAAATACCATTTTATCAATACGTTAGAAAAATTCATCTTTAAATATTAGACTGCAAAAGTAAAAGTTTATGTGATTAAAATTTAATGAATTAGCTTGAATAATTGTTTTTTAAATTCCTATATTTGCAAACTCAAAAAAATAGTACAACATAATATAATAGGAAAGAAAATGACGAAAGCAGATATCGTAGCAAAAATTTCAGAAAAACTAGGTCTTGAAAAAGGAGATGTTCAGGCAACTGTAGAGACTTTTATGAATGAAGTAAAAAATTCATTAGAAACTGGAGACAATGTTTATTTAAGAGGTTTTGGAAGTTTTATTGTAAAAACTAGAGCAGAAAAAACAGGTAGAAATATCTCGAAAAATACAACAATAAAAATTCCTGCACACAATATTCCTGCATTTAAACCTGCAAAAGTTTTTGTTGAAGGAGTAAAAATAAATAACGAAGCAAAATAACATAATTAATTAATCATAAAATCTTCAAGATATGCCAAGCGGTAAAAAAAGAAAGAGACATAAGGTAGCGACTCACAAACGTAAAAAAAGAGCGAGAGCTAACCGTCACAAAAAGAAAAAGTAGTTTTAAACTACTTTTTTCTTTTTAAAAGTTCATTGAAATTGAAACGGAATGATTTAAGAATTAAGATTAACGATTGTAGATTGCAGTTTTTTTTAAAACATCTGAAATCGAGAATCAAAAATCGAGAATCAAAAATCTTTAAGTTTCCCCGGGTACAATACCTGTTAAAATATTGTTTAATCCATCCTGACAATTCAGTTATGAGTTATGAGTTATGAGTTATGAGTTTTTTTTAAACTTTAAACCTGAAACTTTAAACGTAAAACTAAAAGTTCGGATAAAAATTTACAGCGTGAATAAAGAATTAATCATCCGATCCAGTTCTGAAGCAGTAGATTTTGCCTTATTAAAAGATGGAAAACTAATTGAATTACACAAACAGGAAGAAAAAAGCAACTTTCAAGTAGGCGATATTTTTATTGCCAAAATTCGAAAACCAGTTGCCGGACTTAATGCCGCTTTTGTAAATGTAGGCTTCGAAAAAGATGCCTTTTTACATTATCATGATTTAGGACCCAATTTAGCTTCCCAATTGAAATTCATAAAACTTGTAAGCGCAGGTAAATTAAAAGATTTCTCCCTAAAAACCTTCCAGTTTGAAAAAGAAATAGACAAAGATGGTACTATTACTGATGTATTAAGTTCCAATCAATCTGTTTTAGTACAAGTCGTCAAAGAACCAATATCTACTAAAGGACCTAGAATTAGCGCTGAGCTTTCTCTAGCCGGACGTTTTATTGTTTTGGTTCCCTTTTCTGACCGTGTTTCTATTTCACAAAAAATAGAAGACAAAAAAGAAAAAGACCGTTTGAAACGACTCGTACAATCCATCAAACCAAAAGGATTTGGTGTTATTGTTCGCACAGTAGCCGAAGGCAAAAATACAGCCGAATTAGAAAAAGATTTGCAGAACCTGCTCAGCAGATGGACTGCAATGTGTAAAAAATTACCGACTGCTCATCATCCGTCCAAAGTATTAGGAGAACTCAACAGAGCCTCTTCGATATTGAGAGACGTTTTTAATGATACCTTCAGTGGTATTCAAATTGATGATGAAGAGTTGTACAACCAAACGAAGGATTATTTGCAAGAAATTGCACCTTCAAAACAATCAATTGTTAAGTTTTATCAATCAAATGATACGCCTATTTTTGAGAAATACAACATAGAGAGACAAATCAAAACCTCCTTTGGGAAAACAGTTTCCATGAGTAAAGGGGCTTATCTTATTATCGAACACACTGAGGCTTTGCACGTTATAGACGTAAACAGCGGAAACCGTTCTAATAAGGCCACTAATCAGGAAGACACCGCAATGGAAGTGAATATGATTGCTGCTGCCGAAATCGCAAGACAATTACGTCTTCGTGATATGGGTGGTATCATCGTAGTGGATTTTATCGACATGTCAAATCCAGAAAATCGTAAAGTGTTGTTCGAATTCCTTAGGGAAGAAATGAGCGATGATAAAGCGAAACACAAAATCTTACCTCCTAGTAAATTTGGATTAGTCCAGATAACAAGACAAAGAGTAAGACCAGAAGTAAATATTAAAACCAGAGAAGAAGATCCAAACAATGAAAATGGCGAAATAGAAGCGCCAATTCAAATCATTGATAAAATAGGTTCTGATCTGGAAACAATTTTAAAAACCCACAATAAAGTCGTACTTAATGTACACCCGTTTGTGGCTGCATACCTCAGTAAAGGTTTTCCATCATTACGTTCAAAATGGTTTTTTGAACATAAAAAGTGGGTGAAAATCATACCTCGTGACGCTTACACGTATTTAGAATATCATTTCTACGATAAAAAAGGAAATGTTATTACATATTAAATCAAAACCGCCTTTCGCAAGATTGGCGGTTTTTTTGTGCCTTATTGTCATTGCGAGGAACGAAGCAATCTCATCTATTATTTTCAGTTTATTTTTTGGAGCTATTTCCGGCTATACGTTACAATCTTTTATCCCTAAAAATCGGGATAAAAGGATTTTCACTGCTATCCGGGCTAGGGCATTTGTGGTTTTAAAGATTATTTGATATTAAAAACGTATTGTAAGTTTTGTAATAAAATATTTATATATTAGCGAAGGAAATTAAGGTAGTTTGCTCCATTATACCATTCTGTTTTTAGTGGAAGATATAAGCTTTTTGACTGGAATATTACAAGTCATCAGTAAAAAAAATGGGAGAATAATTAAAAAAAAATACATAAACAAATGCTTTTTAATTCAATAAACTTTGCGATATTTTTACCAATAATATTTATCTTATATTGGTTTGTTGCTAACAAATCCCTTAAACTTCAAAATATACTACTACTTGGCGCAAGTTACTTTTTTTACGCTTGTTGGGATTGGCGCTTTTTATTCCTCTTGTTTTTTTCAACATTATTAGACTATTTCACTGGAATTAAGATGTCAGAAGCGCAAAATCTCAACTCTAAGAAGTTTTGGTTTTGGTTAAGTGTTTCCATTAATCTTGGTTTTCTGGGTGTTTTTAAATATTATAATTTTTTTGCTCAATCATTTACGGATGCAATTTCAAACTTTGGTTTGAACGTAAATCCGTGGACATTAAAAGTTATTTTACCCGTGGGAATTTCATTTTATACTTTTCATGGTCTTTCATATGTAATAGATATTTATAAAGATCGAATTAAAGCCGAAAAGAATTTTATTGATTACTCTGTTTTCGTCAGCTTTTTTCCTTTGTTGGTGGCTGGGCCAATAGAAAGAGCAACACATCTTTTACCTCAAATTCAGAGTAAGAGAATTTTTGATTATAATAAAGCCGTTGATGGATTAAGGCAGATTTTATGGGGGCTATTTAAAAAAATTGTAATTGCTGACACATGTGCAATTTTTGCAGATGACATTTTTCAAAACTATTCAAATTATTCTGGAGGAACATTGATTGTTGGAACAATATTGTTTTCCTTTCAAATCTACTGTGATTTCTCCGGATATTCAGATATCGCTATAGGTGTTGCTAAATTGTTTGGGATTGATTTGATTACGAATTTCAAAACTCCTTATTTTTCAAGAAATATTGCAGAATTTTGGAGAAGATGGCATATCTCTTTATCCACATGGTTTAGGGATTATGTATATATTCCTTTAGGAGGTTCAAGAAAGTCAAACTTTATATCAATTCGAAACGTTTTTATAATATTTTTAGTTAGCGGTTTTTGGCACGGTGCGAATTGGACTTATTTAATTTGGGGAGGACTACATGCGTTATATTTTATTCCGTCATTTGTAAGGAAAAAAAATAGACAACATCTTGAATTTAAAGTAATAAATAATTTTGTTTCAAGAGTTAAATATTTTTTTGATATCATATTAACTTTTTGTCTTACTTCATTTGCTTGGATTTTTTTTAGATCCAAAACTGTGAAAGATGCCGTTATATTCATAAAAGGAATCTTTAATCAACATAATTTCTTTAAAATACAAACAGCTAAAACCTATGAATTAAATATAAGACCTTTACTTTTTTATATTTTTATTTTCTTGATTATTGATTGGTATTATAAAAATGAAAATGTTGTTTTTACGTATCAGAATAAAACAAACAAATCACTGATTTTAAAATATCTCTTTTATTCTATTACTGTAGTAAGTATTTTACTTTCAATTAAAAATCAAGCGACAAGCTTTATTTATTTTCAATTTTAAATATGAAAAAATTCATCTTAAAACTTATTATAACTGGTTTTATAGCATATTCGTTATTAATGAGTCTGCAACTTATAATTGATTTTTACTTATCAAAAGACAATATTTGCAACAATAACACGTGGTACAAAATCTTTGAAGGTAAATTGCAAACTGATATTGTTATTCTAGGCACATCGAGAGCAGAATCACATTATGACACTGAAATTTTAAATAAAATTACTGGGCTTAAAACTTATAATCTTGGATTAAGTGGTACACATTATAACTTATTAAAAATAAGATGGGAGGCATATATTAACAGAAATATTAAACCTAAAATAGTAATTCTAGATATAGACGATATCGCTTTGCAAGATTCAGAAGAGATATATGATAAATTCCAATATTTACCTTATTACGAGTCAGAAGAATATCAAAAGGTTTCAAAAGATATAGACAAAGATTTTTATTTTGAAAAATTCTTTCCAATATATAAATACAGAGGTTATGAAATGAGTATTTTTAATCAAATGAAATCTCTAAAAAACAATTCGTTCTGCTCAAAAAGCATAAATGGTTATGTAGAGCATGATATAAATTGGATAGAGAAAGACTATCTAAACTTTAAAAAAATATTGCTGCAAGACAAAATGGTACAAAAAAAGAACCAGAAAATAAATTCTATAGGATTATCTGTCATTGAAGAAATAATTCAGTATTGCAAAGTGAATAAGATTAAAATATATTTTATTTGGTCACCATCTTATTATGAATTGCAGACTTATCAGTTAGCAAATAAAAAAAATGTAAATCAATTGATTAAGAATATTTCACAAAAACATCGTATAGACTATTTTAATTTTTCAAATGATTCATTGTGTCTTCAAAAAAAATATTTTTATAATTCAGCACATATGAATAAAAATGGAGTAGCAATTTTTTCTAGAAAAATAGGTGAGCTAATCAACGAGAAATTGTAGAGCTATCCAGATACTTCCTTGTTTTTGACAGCTAAGTAGTTACGTAATGTCAACTCAAATTTACTTCCTTTTCTCCGCAAAAAAACGCAACATCAACTCCGAAGCTTCATTTGCTAAAACACCACGAACTACTTTCGTTTGAGGATGCAATTGTGTTCCCATTTTCATTACTCCCCACCCTTAAATTCTCAACTGCTAAAAAAAATATTACATTAAACGCTAATATTGAGTGTAATAGAATAGAAAATTTAATAAAAAAAATTGCATATCACGTGATTAATTTATAATTTTACACGTAAATAAATTTCATCATGAATACTAAGCTCACTTTGAATATTGACCAAAACACAATTGAGGAAGCTAAAACCTATGCTAAAAAAAATAGCGTAAGTCTTTCTAAACTTATTGAGAATTATTTGCAATCATTGACCAAAAAGAATGCAGAGAAATCTAAAGTAAGTCCGCTTGTAGAAAGCCTTACAGGAGTCATTTCGCTTGAAAGTGATGACTATAAAAAAGAATATTCTGAGTATTTATCCAAAAAATATTCTTAATGGAAAAATTATTGGTAGATACAAATATCGTAATCGATTTACTGTCAAAACGTGAAGAATTTTATAGAGAAGCACAGGAACTTTTTACCTTGGCAGATCACAATAAAGTAAAACTCTATATCTCTTCTTTGTCAATAGCAAATACCCATTATTTATTAGCAAGAAATCATAAATTAGATGAGGCAAGAAAAATCCTGATTAAGTTTAAAGTATTGGTAGAAGTTTTACCTATGGATGACAAAATTTTAGAATTGGCATTGGTTTCTGATTTCAAAGATTTTGAAGATGCCATTCAATACCATACCGCTTTAGAAAATGATTTGGATATTATTATCACCCGAAACAAGAAAGATTTTAAAAAATCAATTCTTCCCGTTTTGACAGCAAAAGAATATCTGAAAAAATAACGTTAAGAGAATTTTTTACCTACTTCCTTTTCTCAGCAAAAAAACGCAACATCAACTCTGAAGCTTCACTCGCTAAAACACCACGAACCACTTTAGTTTTAGGATGCAATTGCGTTCCCATTTTTACAAACCCGCGGCTTTCATCGCTTGCTCCATACACAATTTTAGAAATCTGACTCCAATATAAAGCACCGGCGCACATTTGGCAAGGTTCCAGTGTAACATAAAGCGTACAGCCTATTAAATATTTTCCACCAAGATAATTCGCCGCTGCAGTGATGGATTGCATTTCGGCATGAGCTGTTACATCGTTCAACAATTCGGTTAAATTATGGCTTCTTGCAATAACTGTATTGTCAATTACAATAATGGCACCAACAGGAATTTCGTCTTTGTCAAAAGCCATTTCGGCTTCCTGCAAAGCTTTTTTCATAAAATATTCGTCGGTGAAAAGATTTATCATACCTGCAAAAATACTATTTTGATATTATTTTTCATTACTTTTAATTCCTGCTACTAGAAAAATATGGAAAACAAATACAAAATCACTATTCCGGAACCGTGCCAAGAAGATTGGAATAAAATGTCTCCAAACGAAAACGGAAGATTTTGCAGTAGCTGTGCTAAAAATGTAGTCGATTTTACAACAATGCTGCCAGATGAAATTCAACGTTATTTTGCTACAAACAAAGATAACAGAATCTGTGGAAAATTCAGGAAATCCCAGTTAGACACTGTGACAATTCAAATTCCGAGTCGTGTTTTATATTCTCAGACACAATATCATAAAATATTTTTATTAGCCTTATTTATTTCCATGGGAACAACATTGTTTAGCTGTGCCGATAAAGAAGGAAATAAGCAAAAAATTGATAAAGTAGAGATTATTAAGGATACAACTGAAATCAAAACCATGACAGTTGGAATGTTATTACCTCCAAAATCAAATGACTCTTTACACCAAGTTGTACTACCGCCACCACCAAAAATTAATCAGTTGAAATTTAAACAACCAAAAACTATTAAATGTGGAGCGGTAAAATCTAAAAAAGAAGAAAAAACTATAAATGAAAATAATGTCATCTACGAAGATAATGCTTTCTATGGAGGCATAGGAATTAGTGTGTATCCAGATTATATAGGTGGTATGTCTAAGTTTTATTCTTTTGTTAAAGATAATTTTAAAGTTCCTAAATATGATAAAAACTTAAAAGGTGAAATTGTAACTTCTTTTATTATTGAAAAAGATGGAAGATTAAACGATGTGAAAATTATTAAAGGAATAGGAGTTACAAGTAGTGAGGAATTATCCGGAGTTTTAAATTCTTCTTCAAAATGGTACCCTGGAGAAGAGAACGGTAAAAAAAGAAATTGTGAATTTCAGTTATTGCTTACAATTATACCAGACACCATTAAAAAGTCTTTTTTGAGAACCAAAATTATACCGAAGGTTGATATTATTCAAATTAAGAGAATTACAAAGTATGAAAACGACAAGTTATAACATTAAATATGTAATTTTGTTTTTTTACAAATAATGAAAAATAGTCTTCTCTCTACGATAAATAACCCAGCCGATTTACGCCAGCTTGATGAAGCCCAACTTCCGCAAGTCGCTCAGGAATTACGCAATTTCATCATCGATATTGTATCTGTAAAAGAGGGACACCTGGGTGCCAGTTTGGGAGTTGTAGAACTCACTATTGCGTTGCATTATGTTTTTGACACGCCAAATGATTTATTGGTTTGGGATGTTGGGCATCAGGCTTATGGGCATAAAATATTGACAGGCAGAAGAGAAAACTTTCATACCAACAGACAACTGGGCGGTATTTCTGGTTTCCCTAAAAGAAGCGAAAGCATTTACGATGCATTTGGTGTAGGACATTCCTCGACTTCCATTTCGGCAGCTTTAGGAATGGCAATTGCTTCCAACTTAAAAGGAGATTACGATAAACAACATATTGCCGTCATTGGCGACGCTTCCATCGCTTCGGGAATGGCTTTTGAAGGATTAAATCACGCCGGAGTTACCAATGCTAATTTATTGGTGATTCTCAACGACAACGCCATCGGAATTGACCCAAGCGTTGGTGCATTAAAAAAATATCTTACCGCGGTAAAAGAAGGTAAAAATCCAAGGCAAAATAACATGATTAAATCCTTGAATTTCGATTACTCGGGACCTATTGACGGTCATGATATATTTGCCGTAATCAAAGAATTGAAACGCTTGCAAAAAGTAAAAGGACCTAAATTCCTTCATGTCATTACCACCAAAGGAAAAGGATTGCAACAGGCCGAAGAAAACCAAGTTAAATATCATGCTCCGGGAAAATTCGACGCCGCAACTGGTGAACTTCACATTAAATCCGAAGCCAATTTACCTCCAAAATACCAGGATGTTTTTGGCTTGACCCTAATGGATTTGGCTAGAAAAAATGAAAAAATTATAGGAATCACACCTGCAATGCCTTCGGGAAGTTCGTTGAAATTCATGATGGATGAACTGCCAGAACGTGCTTTTGATGTAGGAATTGCAGAGCAACATGCCGTTACTTTGGCAGCAGGAATGGCAACTCAAGGGATGATTGTTTTTTGCAATATTTATTCCACTTTTTTGCAAAGAGCGTATGACCAAGTGATTCACGATGTCGCTTTACAGAATTTACCGGTAATTTTCTGTTTGGACAGAGCAGGATTAGTGGGTGAAGATGGCGCGACACATCACGGTGTTTTTGATTTGGCTTATTTGCGTTGCATTCCCAATATGATTATTTATGCTCCGATGAATGAAATTGGATTACAAAATATTTTATACACGGCGCAATTGGGATTAAATCATCCTATTTCTATTAGATATCCTCGTGGTCGCGGCGTGATTGGTGAGTGGCAAGTTAAAAATTTTGGAAACTATAATAAAATTAAAATTGGTACAGCCGTTTGTCTTCAAAAAGGATCAAAAGTAGCTGTTTTATCCAATGGAACTATTGGTAACAATGTTACTTTGGCTATAGCCAAACAACAACATCCGGAAACAATTGCGCATTATGATTTTTCTTTTGTTAAACCATTAGATGAAAAGTTGTTGCATATGATTTTCACTTCATTCGAAAATGTAATTACTATTGAAGACGGTGTGATTAAAGGTGGTTTTGGAAGTGCTATTTTGGAGTTTGCTTCATCAAATAATTATACTTCAAAAATAAAAACACTTGGTATTCCTGACGAGTTTATTGAACATGGGACAGTTGGTGAATTGCAACAATATTGCAAAATCGACGTTAAAAGTTTAGAAATGCTTTTTTCAAATTTCTAAAATATTTATTTTGCAGTCCCAAATATAATTGCCTACAATGAAATTATCACATTACACATTACTATTCTTTTCGTTCTTAACATCCATAAATAGTTTTTCTCAAGAGTCAACAATATCTACAACAGCCCCTGTAATCGTAGAGTTTTCAATGGATACAACACTTGTAAAAGTAACAATACCTGCGATATTAGCGGTAGCCCCAAAAATACTGGCGCCAATGCCGTTTATTCCATTATCAAATTGGACAAAAAAAAACAGCCTAGGTTTTTACATCTCTGAAATTGCTTTTGTCAATTGGAGTGCCGGCGGGACAAGTTCAGTTTCTGGATTGTTGAAGGGAGATTTTACCAGAGTTTATAATAGAGAAAATATGAAATGGGTGAATGAACTCGTCGTTCGATACGGATTGAACAAACAAGATGGAGTTGAAGTTAGAAAAACCGATGATGCGTTGCAGTTTAATTCTACATTTGGATATCGACAAGACACACTTTCTAATTGGTACCATTCGGCAAAATTTAATTTTAATACCCAATTCACTAATGGATATGCTTATCCAAATACCGAAATTGCTATCTCCAAACGATTTGCGCCAGCTTACATTTTCTTAGGCATAGGAGCAGAAAATATTAATAAAGAAAAAAACAGAAGTTTTTATATCTCGCCATTTACATTGAAAAAAACTTTGGTTTTGGATCAACGATTGGCGAATCAAGGAGCGTTTGGTGTTGTTAAAGCGGTGTATAACAGCGACGGAATTTTAATTACGGAAGGACATCGAACAAAAACAGAACTGGGTTTTTTGATGACGAGTTTTTATAAAAAAGAAATTTTTAAAAACGTTAATCTGGAAAATCGTCTGAGTTTGTATTCGGACTACATCAATAATTTTGGAAATATAGACGTCGATTGTGATATTTTATTAGATTTGGTAGTAAATCAATATGTTAAGGCAAACATTGGGACTCGTATTGTTTATGATGATGACATAAAATCTAAAAAAGAAATTGATGGCAACCAAGTTACAGTAGGTCCTAAAACACAATTAAAGCAGCTTTTGGGAGTAGGAATTGTGTATATTTTTTAAAATTAAACAAGTCTATAAAATAAAAAATGCCCATTAGAAATAATAGATTCTAATGGGCTTTTTAAGTTTTTTATTTTTTAATGTGCTTCCAGCCAATCTTTACCCGCACCTAAATCTACATCCAATGGAACCTCAAGTTTAAAGGCATTTTCCATTTCATATTTAATCATGAGTTGGATTTTCTCCAGTTCGCTATTATGAACGTCAAACACCAATTCATCGTGTACTTGTAAAAGCATTTTAGTTTTGTAATTTCCAGATATTAGTTTTTGATGAATATTTATCATAGCAATTTTTATAATATCAGCGGCGCTTCCTTGAATTGGTGCATTCACTGCATTTCTTTCTGCACCTCCGCGAACAATGGCATTTTGAGAATTAATATCTTTTAAGTAACGGCGACGTCCAAGAATTGTTTGTACATAACCGTATTCTCTCGCAAATTCTACTTGTTCCTGAATGTATGATTTTAGCCGTGGATACGTTTGGTAATAAGCTTCAATCAAAGCTGCACTTTCACTTCTGGATAGAGAAGTTTGATTACTCAATCCAAAAGCGGAAACTCCATATATAATTCCAAAATTCACCGTCTTGGCATGGCTACGTTGTTCCCGTGTCACTTCTTCCAAAGGAACATTGAATACTTTTGAAGCCGTTGATTTGTGAATATCTTCTTTGTTTTGAAAAGCTTTTATCATGTTTTCCTCGCCACTTAATGCGGCTATAATCCTAAGCTCAATTTGAGAATAATCGGCAGAAACCAAGGTGTAATTTTCATCACGGGCAACAAATGCTTTTCTGATCTGTTTTCCTCTTTCGGTACGAATTGGGATGTTTTGTAAATTTGGATTATTAGAACTCAATCGCCCAGTTGCCGCTACGGTTTGCATGTAATCCGTGTGGATGCGATTTGTAATCTTGTCTACTTGAAGCGGCAAAGCTTCAACATAAGTGTTCTGTAATTTTATCAATTGGCGCCAGTCAAGAATGTCTTTTACAACTGGATTTTCAATTGCCAAGTAACTCAAAACTTCTTCACCGGTGGCATATTGACCGGTTTTAGTTTTCTTTTGTTTTAGTCCTCCAATTTTTAATTTGTCAAATAAAATATCACCGAGTTGTTTTGGCGAAGCCAAATTAAATTTCTCGCCCGCTATTTCAAAAATCGTGGATTCCAATGATTTTATATCAGAATCTAATTCTTTCGATAAAGATTTCAAGAAATCGACATCTACCCGAATTCCTTCTTTTTCCATATCCGCTAGTACAGTGACTAATGGAATTTCTATTTCTTCAAAAAGTTTTTTGGTTCCTGTTTTGTCTAATTCTAAAGTAAAAATCTCTTTTAATTGTAAAGTTACATCGGCATCTTCAGCTGCGTATTCCTTAATTTCTTCCAAAGGGACATCGCGCATTGATTTTTGATTTTTGCCTTTTTTCCCAATTAAGACTTCAATAGATTGTGGGGAATATTTTAAATACGTTTCTGATAAAATATCCATGTTATGGCGCATATCCGGATTGATTAAATAATGCGCAATCATTGTGTCGAATAATTTTCCTTTTACGGTAACATCGTAATTGGAAAGAATTTTCAAATCGTATTTTAAATTCTGTCCAATTTTTTCGATGTCTTCATTTTCGAAAAACGGAATAAATTTCTCGATTAAAGTTTGAGATTCAGCCTGGTTTTCCGGAAACGGAATATAAAAACCTTTTCCTTTTTCATAGGAAAATGAAATTCCAACCAATTCTGCATGCAAGGCATCAAGTCCAGTGGTTTCCGTATCAAAACAAACAGAAGATTGGCTTTGTAAATTCTGAAGCAGTAATTTAATTCCCAAGTCTCCTTGGATTATCTGATAGGAATGTTCTGTGTTTTCTAAGGTGTTATAATATCTGTGACGGGTTTCTTCCGTCGCGTCTTCTGGAATACTACTCCCAAAAAGATCGAATTGTTCTTCGCTTTTTGCAGCTTGTTTTTTATATAATTTAGCTTCATCGGTTGGATCGCTTGTTGTTGCCGTTCCTCCTTTTTTAAATATGGCGTCAAACTGTTCTGCCATTCTGCGGAATTCCAGTTCATTGAAAAGTGCATCTGTCTTTTCAACATCAGGAGTTGATAGTTCATAATCGGTTTCATCAAAAACAACAGGGCAATCAATGATAATTGTCGCTAAAGTTTTCGATAACAACCCCTTTTCTTTATTGGCCTCAATATTCTCTTTCATTTTGCCTTTTAGCTTGTCTGTATTTGCCAAAAGG
Organism: Flavobacterium sp. CG_9.10; assembly: GCF_015752245.1. Classification (NCBI taxonomy): domain Bacteria; kingdom Pseudomonadati; phylum Bacteroidota; class Flavobacteriia; order Flavobacteriales; family Flavobacteriaceae; genus Flavobacterium; species Flavobacterium sp. CG_9.10. The sequence goes on along the minus strand of NZ_JADOVD010000006.1, from coordinate 130,478 downwards.
TTTTCCATGGTACCAAATTCCTTCAGTAATTTCTTCGCGGTAACTTCTCCCACACCAGGTAATCCGGGAATATTATCGGCTGCATCGCCCATCATTCCCAAGAAGTCAATTACTTGATCCGGTCTTTCAATTTCGAATTTTGCCAACACCTCGGGAACACCCCAAATTTCGATGCCGTTACCCATGCGAGCGGGTTTATACATAAAGATATTTTCAGAAACTAATTGAGCAAAATCTTTATCGGGTGTTACCATGAAGACTTTGTAATTCTGTTTTTCAGCTTGTTTAGCAATTGTTCCTATTAAATCATCCGCTTCAAAACCTTTCACTTCAATAATGGGTATGTGCATCGCTTTTAATAACTCTTGTATATATGGAACGGCAATTTTTATTGCTTCTGGAGTGGCATCACGATGCGCTTTATATTCAGGAAATAGGTCATTTCTTAGTTGGCTTCCTCCATTGTCAAAAGCTACCGCGAGATGATCTGGTTTTTCTCTTTTTATAACATCCATTAAGGAATTCATGAATCCCATAATTGCTGAGGTGTCCATTCCTTTTGAATTGATTCGAGGATTTTTTATAAAAGCATAGTAGCCACGAAAAATTAAAGCATAGGCATCGAGAAGGAACAGACGTTTTTGTTGTGACATGAGTGTTATTTTGTATCGTTTTCAAAAGTACAAAACTTGTCAGATAAAGGAGTGGCAGATTGTAAAATTTCTTACTTGTATTGGGCAAATTTTATATTCTTGAATAAGATCTTAAAAATGTAAATTTCTGTCAGTTTGGAACTTGTATGAAATTTGAAAGAAAATAGCGAATAAATAAAATGTAATTTTAAATCGATGTGTTAAATTTGTAAGATTAAATTTATGCAAAATACAAATAAATGTCGTTTATCGATTAAATAAGTATTTAAGCGATATAAAGAGTAATTTTAACGAATAATTATAAGCCAAGTTGGGCAATATTATCTAATCTTTTATTTCGTTTATTATGGAAAAAAATTACACTGCTAAAAAGGTATTACAAGCCTACCTATTATTTTTCATGATAATAACGACAAATATGTTTGCCCAGGTGGGTATTGGGACAACTAGTCCGGCTGCAAGTTCAATTTTGGATTTAACATCTACTACTCAAGGTCTGTTGACACCCAGAATGACAACGGCGCAAAGGATCGCGATTGCAAGTCCAGCTGATGGATTAATGGTGTATGACACAGATTTAAAATCATTTTACCATTTTGATTCCGGTATTACAAGTTGGGATAAAATTAATACTGATGCTAATTACGGTAGAATTAAATTTAAGCGTATAAAATCTACCGATGTATTGGCAACTGTTTTAGCTGCAGAGAAAACGGCTGGTGGAGGAAGTAAATATCTTTTAGATACATACACTTTATATGAAATTAACGGTACCGTTACTGTTGATTTTCCTATAGAATTAAATAACGCCTATGTTATTGGCCAAGATTCTGGAGAGGATAAGTTGGTTAAAGCTTCTGGAGATCTTTTTACAGGAACAACTGGAGGGTCGATTAGAGTCTTGACATTAACTGCCACTTCAGGCAACGTTTTTAATATTGCTGGGGGAGGTACGCAAAATTTAGTTTTTAGAGACGCCATTGTTGTAAGTTCTTCGAATGTCGGCGTTATCGACAATTTTTCTTTAGTTTTTGTTAGTATTGTTCAATTTATAGGGAACACAACAGGAATCACTTATAAAGATGTGAGTAAATTATTAATTAGCAATGTTGGATGGTTTGGAAATAATTTGGGGACTTTTGAAACATTTCAAGGGACTTTTGGATTAATTCAAAAGCAAGGAGGTTTTAGTGAAGTAAATACTACAAGTATTGGTTTTGATGTGTCTTCTAATCCAACAATAACTGGAAGTGCTGTTCTGAGAGATGTCATTTTTACAGGAACTCTTTCTACAGGTAAATATGTTAACGGATATACTACAGGAAGTTACGCAGGATATAATTTTAATAATAAATGGATGGTGAATGCTCCTGGAATTCCTAGAGAAGATGATGCTTCTGCAGTGGGTGAGTTTTCAGTAGACTATCCAGTTGGTTCTGGTGCTTCAACAGCTTTTTCTGGACCACCTTCAACTCCAACCAGTATTTTAAAAGTTGCAGGTACGTCAACCTCATCAAATCTATTTCGATTTTCCACAGGAAGTCCAGCGGTTAGCAATAAATTAATATATGAAGGTAATAAGAAAAGGTACTTCCAAGTTACGGGCTCAATTTCTTTTCAAGTGCCAGCAGTTGGTACTTACATAATTTATGTCGCTAAGAATGGTACTCCTGTCACACAATATAAAATATATGGGCGTGGCACAGCAGCATCTGATATTGTAGTATTGCCAATAAATGCTTTAGTGGAGTTGTCAAATTCTGATTATGTAGAGATTTTTGCTCAAAGGTACACTACTTCTAATAATGGTGATAGTATAATAACTCCCAATATGACCTTAGTAGTTAAATAAATATTGTTTTTGAGTTTAGTTAATTGAAGAGAGAGCTGATTCTCCTTAAAAAAAAGCTGATATAGAAATGTATCAGCTTTTTTGATAAAAAAGAGATTGCTCACAATAGATTTGGGGTATTTTTAGTTAAATTTAGATTAATAAAAACTCATAGTGTTTTCTTAATTTGTTATTTTGTCTAAAATTTAATAGAAATGATTCTTCGAATATTATTATTGTCTGTTGTCCTCTTAATTGTTGAGTTTTATGCCTTTCAAGCAATACGTACCTTAATAAAGCTAAAATGGGTTTTGATATCTTATCAAATCATCAGTTTGCTACTGTTTTTGTTTATTCTTTATTCTTTCACCCAGTTTGATCGCTCGGTAGGACAAACGAAACAAACCATGCTTACAATGGGTTTAGTTCTTTTGGTTTATATTCCAAAATTGGTTTTAAGTCTTGTTTTGCTGGGTGAAGATATTTTTAGAATTGGAGCAGGATCAGTAAATTATTTTATTGAAAACAATGATAATGCAACCTTTTTTGCGTCCAGAAGAAAATTCGTGAGTCAGGTAGGATTAGGGTTGGCGGCCATTCCTTTTTTGTCTCTAATATATGGCGTGACCTTAGGGAAATATAATTATAAGGTTATCAGACAGCAGATATTTTTCCCTGATTTGCCAGATGCTTTTGATGGTTTTACCATCACACAAATATCAGATGTGCACAGTGGAAGCTTTGATAATCCGGAGAAAATCAATTATGCAATAGATTTAGTAAATGAGCAAAACTCGGATCTGATTTTGTTTACCGGAGATATTGTCAATACTGACGCTAAAGAAATGCATCCTTGGATAGAAACGTTCAACCGAATCAAAAAACATGAATTTGGTAAATATTCTGTTTTAGGGAATCATGATTATGGCGAATATGTTACTTGGCCATCTGAAAATGCAAAAGAGAAAAACTTTCAAGACATAAAAAACCTCTACGGTCAAATAGGATTTAAACTATTATTGAATGAGCATACTTTTATTGAAAAAGGCGGAGAGAAAATTGCATTAGTTGGGGTGGAGAATTGGGGTCAAAATTTTAAAAAAGCTGGCGACATCAATAAAGCTTCACAATATTTGGAAAAAGAAGATTTTAAAATTTTAATGAGTCACGATCCAAGCCATTGGGATTACGAAATTAAAAATCACGATAAAAATTTCCATTTAACATTATCCGGACATACACACGGTATGCAATTTGGAATTGAAATCCCAGGCTACTTCAAATGGAGTTTAGCGCAATATGTTTACACGCAATGGGCTGGTTTGTATGAAAATTTAGGAAGATATGTTTATGTAAATAGAGGTTTTGGCTTTCATGCTTATCCTGGAAGAGTAGGAATTATGCCTGAAATTACCGTGATTGAACTAAAAAAGGGTAAGGCTTTGGCTTAATTCGTTAAAAATGTTACATTTGTATAATAATTATCTCTTTTTAGTAAATTTAGAAAATTAAATTCGTTGATTTTATGTCAAAATTTGGAGAACTTATAAATACACAAATCCCTGTGTTGATTGACTTTTATACGGATTGGAATGAATCATCGGTTTCAATGCATCCTGTAATCAGAGATGTCGCGGCTGCGCTTGGTGATAAGGCAAAAGTCATAAAAATTGACGTTGATAAGAATCAAGAATTAGCCGAAGCTTTGCGAATAAAAGGACTTCCTACTTTAATGATTTATAAAGAAGGTTTAATGATTTGGAGACAATCTGGAGAATTAGATGCTAATACTATCATTAATTTGGTTCAAGAGCAGATATAGTCACTTCTTGCGTGCTATTCTATAACTTCACAGGTAAAGTTTTTTTCTTTTAAATAAGCCAAGGTTTTAGGGAGTACATATTCAAGGTTTTTGAAGGCCTTTATACTGTCGTGAAAAACAATTATACTTCCTGATTCTACATTAGAAAGAACATTTTCTAAACACTTTTCCTTCGAGAGACTGGAGTCAAAATCTAAACTAAGAACATCCCACATTATTATTTTATAGCCTAATTTACGTATAGATTTCGCTTGTGATCTTTTTATTTTGCCATATGGCGGACGAAAGATTTTAACATTCAGATTATTGATTGCTGATTGTTGAATGATTTTCTCACATCGTTCTAAATTTTCTAAATACGTTTCCGTCGTAGTTTTCCAACCATTCAAATGATTGAAGGTGTGATTTCCAATGGCGTGTCCTTCGCTAATGACTTTGTTGAATATTTCCGGATGTTTACCAATATTATCACCAATACAGAAAAACGTTGCTTTCACCTGATGTTTTTTTAATTCCTCCAAAACCCACTCTGTTATTTCCGGTATGGGACCGTCGTCAAAAGTGAGGTGTATTTTATTTTCAGTATTGGGAATATTCCAAACATAATTTGAAAATATTTTCTTTATGATCCAATTTGTTTTTACCCAGATATCGTTCATTTTTTTATTTTTAAAAGTAAAAAAAATAGCGACATTTTTCAATATCGCTATAATCTATACTTGTGAAATTTTAATCCAATTTACTCTTTTTCACGACCAAATCGTTCAAATATCCTAATATAAGTATTAAAAGTGGATCTGTTTTTATTGTAAAATGGAATATCTCCGCTTTCTTTCATTACTTTCAGTAAACCTCTGTAACGTTCGATATCAGTAATAATATCCACAGCGATATCCGTTTGGTCTGATGAGCTTAGTTTGGCATAATAATCAAGGTTTTCTTTATATTTAGTCATTAATTTTTCTAAAAGTTGCTGCGCTTTTGCTTTTTCACCAATGTCATAATACCCTTTTGGAAATGGCTCTACAAGAGAATAATATCCAAATTTATCCAATGGCATTTTAGTCATGGCTAAATCGATGATGTTTTTTGCTTTGTCTTTTTTTCCTTCGGCAATTAACTGATTCATCAATCGTGCAAGATTCATTCTATAAGTAATGCTATTTCTTCTGGTTTCTGGATCATGATAAATTTTTGGACTGTCGCTATTTCCCCAATCCCATTTCATTACGTTACCGTACATTTTATCAGCGTCGATTTGACCCATATCCATTTGTCCATCCTCCTTGTTCAATTTAGTGCGAATTGGAACTAATTTATAAACCATTCCGTCTAATTGAAGGTATTCTTTCATCCACAGATAATCTTCATTATCAAATGCTCCACCGCTGAAATAAATGGGTCTTTTCCAGTTGTTATTAGCTACAATATCAAGCATCATTAAGCGGTTTTTATACAACGCATTTCCTTTGATATCTAAGTCAATATAAGGGACAATAGAGTCATTGTATTTTGATGAAACAACTTTGTTCTGGATAATGGCATTTTTATCAATAGGAATTCTGATTTTATTTGTTGGATAAAAATGGATTGTTTGTCCGTTTTGCATTTCAACGGTTGATTTTGGATTTTTAATAAAATTTAAAAAATCTTTTATTTCCCATCTGGTATCTACTTTTGGGATATGAGCTACATAATCCAGTTTGTCTCCCACATATTGATCATGCGTGAACGAAATAGGTAAGGGATTGGATTCGTATGTTTTGGTTTTCATTTGATCGATATACCAATCGGTCATGAATAGACTCGTGTTTACGATTTTAACATCGGTTCTTACCTTTTCTATTTCTTGGGCGTACCATAAAGGGAATGTGTCATTGTCACCAATAGTGAATAATATGGCATCCTTATCGCAAGAGTTTAAATACGCTTTCGCCATTGCTACAGCGGTATATTTACCAGAACGGTCGTGATCATCCCAGTTTTGAGAAGCCATAAGAACCGGAGCGGCTAATAAACATGCTGCAATAAGTATGGGTCCTGCTATTTTTGGAGCCAAATATTTTTTCGCACTTTCGTAGAGTGCATAGACACCAAATCCTATCCAAATGGCGAATACATAGAAAGATCCCACTAAAGCGTAATCTCTTTCTCTCGGTTCAAAAGGTCGTTCGTTTAGGTAAATTTTCAGTGCTAAACCTGTAAATAAGAACAGCGCCAATAAGACGTAGAAACTCTTTAAATCTTTATTGGCGTGATACATCAAACCGATAAGCCCAAGTATAAACGGTAAAAAGAAATATACGTTTCGGCCTTTATTATTTAGTACATCAGATGGTAAATTATCTTGTGAACCTAAGTGTAAATTGTCGATAAACTTAATTCCGCTGATCCAGTTTCCATCTAAGTTATCATATCTTCCTTGCACATCACTTTGACGTCCAACGAAGTTCCACATCAAATACCTCCAGTACATGTATCCAAATTGATATTCGACCATAAAGCTTAAATTGTCAACAGTTGTTGGTTTTTCTATGATCAAATAATCCCCGTAACTTTTTAAGAAAGAAACATAGCCATCATTGTCTATTTGTTTTTGAGCATAAGCTTGTCTAAATTCAGTTATCGTTTTTTGAACTTCATTCTTCAACTGCGCGATGGCTTTGTCGTGTTCTTCTTCGGTTAAATTACTCGGGTCTATTCCGTATTTTGCTAAATCATCTTCATAAGGATAATCCGGATTGATTTTAAATGCAGGCGGGTTAGAGAAATTCATGTAATTCGCCACATGCTCTGTACTCCACATTCTAGGCAAAATAGTTTTTTGATGATCGTCACTATTTTGTTCGGCATTTTTGAAATTATTCGTAATAATATATTTGCCGGTTTTATAATCTCTTTCGTAGTTTGGCGCTTTGTCTAAATAAGGATTTTCCTTGTCTAAGCCTGCAAAAGTTTCAGTGTATTGTGACCCATAAAACAATGGATTTACGCCGTATTGTTCTCTGTTGTAGTAAGCTAGCACTTCTGCTGCATCCGAAGGTTTATTTTCGTTAATTACCGTATTGGCGTTTGCTCTGATGGGTAGCATCATCCAGGTAGAAAATCCAATTAAAATAAATAAAATGCAAAGAATGACAGTATTGTAAAATATAAAGCCTTTTTGCTTGGTGTATTTTAATCCAAAATAAAAGAATGCGATAAAAAGTAGTGCAACAAAAATAGAACCCGAATTAAATGGCATTCCTAATTCATTTACCATGAAAACTTCAGTCTTGGCAAAGAAAGCCATTGTGTAAGGCAATAATAGTTTGAATATAACTAATAAGATTGCGATAACGACAACATTTGCAATGATGAAATTTTTGACGGTAACGAATTTGTAATGTTTGAAAAAATAAAGAAAACCTATCGCTGGTATTGTTAATAGAGCCATGAAGTGAACTCCAAATGAAAGTCCAACAACCAAACAAATGATCAATAGCCATTTATTTCCTCTTGGTGTTTCCATGTCTTGTTCCCAACGCAATCCCAACCAAAACAGGAGAGAAATAAGTAGAGAAGCCATAGCATAAACTTCGGCTTCTACGGCATTGAACCAAAAACTATCAGAGAACGTATAGGCTAATGCTCCTACGAATGAACTTCCAAGGATAACTATGGCGTTGTCTTTGTTTACTTCAGAAAAGCGAGAAATTAGCTTTTTTAATAACATGGTGGAAGACCAATACATAAATAAGATAGTAAAGGCACTTGAAAAAACGGACATCATATTGACCATTAATGCAATATGTTTATCATCTGAGGCAAACATCGCGAAAAAGGCACCAATCATCTGGAATAAAGGAGCTCCGGGTGGATGTCCTACCTCTAGTTTGGCCGCAGTTGCAATATATTCTCCACAGTCCCAAAAACTCATTGTGGGCTCAACAGTAAGTGTATATGTTACTAATGCTATTGCAAATGTAAACCAACCTATAATCGTATTCCATTTATTGAAATTGAATGTTACCATATTTCAGACTAAAATTTTAGTTAAATTTTTTGAGTTACAAAGAAAATCTTTTTTTGTCTAATGATGCGAGCATTAACAAAATTTTCAAAAAAAAAATAGATTTTGATAATTGATTGGTTTTTAGTTGGTTCAAAAATAATATTTGATGGGAGTGGAAGAGAATGAAATTTTTTTGATAAAAAGGCGTAAAAAAATTTGTGTAACTTAAAATTTGTATTAAATTTGCACTCGCTTAACAGCAATGGAATTGGTCTATGGTGTAATGGTAACACAACTGTTTTTGGTGCAGTCGTTCAAGGTTCGAGTCCTTGTAGACCAACAAAAGTCTCTCATTTATTTGAGAGACTTTTTTTTTGGAATAAATTTTACAATAATTTTTTTGATTTTTTTCTTCTATAAAAGTTTAAGAACGGTATTTGTAACAGAGAATTCGGTGCGTGTGGAATTAAGATTTTTGTTTGAGAAAACTAAATTTTAAAAGTGATTACCGGTTTGACGGTGTGATTTACTAAATCTTCACTAACGCTCCCATTAAAAAAATGCGATAATCCTGTTCTTCCATGGGTACAAAGCCCAATTAAATCGGCATTAATGGAACTGGTAAAATTGAGTATTCCATTTTCGATGTTTGAATCGTTGAAAATGTGCATCGAATAGTTTTTTAGGTCAAAATCACTGGCAAAATCACTCATTATTTTCTCAGTGGCAATAGTTGATTTGAAACTGTTGGGAGTGCATATCGTTACTAAAAATAGATTTGCATCGAAAATTTCGGCGAATGCAACCATTTTTTTAAATGATTTTTTTATTTCTTGTGAAAAGTCAGAGGCGAAAACAAAGTTTTTAGCTTGAAATTTGTCGGGATCATTTTTTATGACTAGCACCGGGATGTCTGAAAGACGAACCACTTTTTCTGTATTGGATCCAATAAGTATTTCTTCAATTCCGGAAGATCCGTGGGACCCCATGATGATTAAATCTATTTTATTTTTTTTGCTGAACGATAATATACCATGTGAAGCTCTTTCGAATTGTACATTTGCCGTAACCGAAATCCCATCCAGAAGCGAACTTTCCATGATTTTTTGTAACGTTTCGTTTGCTTTTTTTATAAATAGCATGACCTCTGGAATGCCGCTTCCGCCAGAAATTGCATCGCTCATTTGACCAAGCAATTCCAGCATATGTAGCAAGAAGATTTCGCTCTTATTTTTTTTTGCAATTTGAACTGCTAGCTTTAATGCGTCTTCAGCATGTTTTGAAAAATCAGTGGGTACTAAAATTCGTTTCATAATTAAAGGGTTTAAATTATGGAAATAACGATAAATTTTATGCTAGAATAAAGATAAGAAATATTTTAACAGTAATTGATTATTTATTTTTATAAAAAAAAACACTATATTTGCACCATTATTTATTAAAATCTAGATAATGAGGGGACTAAATGTCCCCTCTTTTTATAAAAAATATGGCATTTAAAGAAAAAGTAAATACAGTTTTGGCGGAAGCCCTTTTAGATAAGCCCTCGGTTTTTCTAATTGATCTGATTATTACAGATGCTTTTAAGGTTATTGTTACCTTAGATGGTGATAATGGTGTGGCATTACAGGATTGCATCGATGTTAGTCGCGCAATAGACAACAGTATCGATCGAGAAGAACAAGATTTTTCTTTAGAAGTAGCTTCGGTAGGAGTTGGTTCACCTCTTAAATTAGTGCGTCAATACAAGAAAAACGTAGGTAGAACATTGATTGTAAAGACTGGCACAGAAATAATTGAGGCGGAATTAGTGGAAGCTAATGATGATTTTGTAATTTTGTCGTGGAAAGCAAGAGAACCTAAAAAATTAGGAAAGGGTAAGGAAACAGTTCAAAAAGAACTTAAATTACCTTACGAAGATATAAAAGAAGCAATTGTTACAGTAACATTTTAATTAAAGAATTCGCATGGAAAATTTAGCATTAATCGATTCATTCTCAGAGTTTAAAGATGATAAACTTATTGATCGTGTAACGCTTATGGCAATTTTGGAAGATGTATTTAGAAATGCATTGAAGAAAAAATACGGTTCAGATGATAATTTCGATATTATTATAAATCCTGATAAAGGAGATATGGAAATATGGCAAAGAAGGGTTATTGTTGCTGATGATGATTTGGATTTAGATCACCTTGAGATTACTTTAACTGAAGCTAGAAAAATTGAGCCTGATTTCGAAATTGGAGAAGAGGTTTCCGAGGAAGTGAAGTTAATAGACTTAGGAAGAAGAGCTATTTTGGCTTTACGCCAAAATTTAATTTCTAAGATTCATGAACACGATAATACTAATTTATACAAGCAATTTAAAGATTTAATTGGCGATATTTATACTGCTGAAGTTCATCATGTACGTCCAAGAGTAGTAATTTTGGTGGATGATGAAGGAAATGAAATTATTTTGCCAAAAGAGAAACAAATACCTTCTGATTTTTTCCGTAAAGGAGATAATGTTCGTGGTATAATTGAAAGTGTTGAATTGAAAGGGAATAAACCTCAAATTATTATGTCTAGAACTTCAGAGAAGTTTTTGGAAAAATTGTTTGAACAAGAAATTCCTGAGGTTTTTGACGGTTTGATTATGGTTAAAAAAGTGGTGAGAATTCCAGGCGAAAAAGCAAAAGTAGCTGTAGATTCTTATGACGACAGAATAGATCCTGTAGGAGCTTGTGTAGGTATGAAAGGTTCCCGTATTCACGGTATTGTTCGTGAATTAGGAAATGAAAATATTGATGTTATAAATTACACTAGCAATATTCAATTGTTTATAACTAGAGCGTTAAGTCCAGCTAAGGTTTCTTCTATCAAAATTAACGAAGAGACTAAAAGAGCAGAAGTGTTCTTGAAACTGGAAGAGGTTTCTAAAGCAATTGGTAGAGGTGGTCATAATATAAAATTAGCCGGTTTATTGACAGGTTATGAATTAGATGTTATCAGAGAAGGTGATGTTGCTGGTGCAGCTACTGATGATGATGATGTTGAATTAACAGAGTTTTCAGATGAAATTGAAAACTGGGTTATCGAAGAATTTGCTAAAATTGGTTTGGATACTGCAAAAAGTATTTTGAAACAAGATGTTGACGATTTAGTAAGAAGAACAGATCTTGAAGAGGAAACAATTCAAGAAGTAATGAGAATATTGAAAGAAGAATTTGAGAGTTAATCCCAGATTCTTTTAAAAAATTAATCTTGATTTTATTTTCCCTATAAGTAGTTAGGGTTCAGTCGAGAAACACAACAAAAGGTAATAATAAAAAGGTTTTATGTCTGAAGAGAGAATTATTAGAATAAACAAAGTTTTAAGGGAATTGAATATTTCTTTGGAAAGAGCTGTGGATTATCTAAAAGATAAGGGAATTGCTATTGAATCAAATCCAAACACAAAAATTTCTGATGATGTATACAATGTCTTGTGCGGTCAGTTTGCTGGTGACAAAGGGAATAAAGAAGCTTCGAAAGAAGTAGGAGAAGAGAAGAGAAAGGAAAAGGAAGCTTTACGTGTGGAGCGTGAAAAAGAAATTGAAGAAAAGCGAAAGCTTGATGAAGAACGACAAAAACAACAAGAAGTTATAAAAGCGAGAGCTGTTATAGCGGGACCTGTTCAAGTTGGGAAAATCGATCTTAATCCAAAAAGGGCAGCTGTTGTTCCAACTCCAAAAGCCATAGAAAAGATTGAAGTTCCAGCTGTAAAAGTTACGGAAAAAGTTACAGAAGAAAAACCTGTTGTAGTTGACGCTGTTGAAAAAGCAGCGCCAGTTCAAAAGGAACCTGTGCAAGAAAAACCTGTTGCAGACAAAAAAGAAGTTAAGCCTGTTGTTGGAATAAAAGAAGTTAAGAAGGAACCTGTACAAGAGGTTACTCCTGAAGTGAAAGCGGTTGCTAAAGTTGATGAAGCACCTGTTGACGAAACTATAACGACTCAATACCAAAAGTTATCAGGAACTACTTTGACTGGTCAAATAATTGATTTATCTCAATTTAATAAACCAAAGAAGAAAAAAGAAGAGCCTAAAATTACTCCAAATAAACCGGGTGCTCCTGGTTCAGCTGCTGCTAATAATGCTAACAAAAATAAACGTAAAAGAATTGCTCCAAAACCGGGTGCTCCTAGACCACCTGCTGTTCCTGGAGTTCCAGGTGCACCAAATCCTAATAAGATTACGCCAAATGTTGGTGGTGGAGGTTTTAACGCTAACAGAAGTGCAAGACCTGGTTTCGTAAAGGGAAACAGACCTGCAATTGTTGCAAAAGTGGAACCTACTGAAGAGGAAGTAAAAAACCAAATTAGAGAAACTTTAGAAAAACTACAAGGTAAAGGTGGTAAATCTAAAGCGGCTAAATATAGAAGAGATAAAAGAGATACACACCGTCAGAAATCTGATGATGAGCAAAGAGCTATTGACGAAGGAAGTAAAACTATTAAAGTTACTGAGTTTGTTACTGTAGGTGAAATTGCTATCATGATGGATGTGCCAATTACTAAAGTTATTGGTACTTGTATGTCACTTGGAATCATGGTTACCATGAATCAACGTCTTGATGCAGAAACATTGACTATTGTAGCTGATGAATTTGGTTATGAAGTTGAGTTTATAACTGTTGATATCGAAGAAGCAATTCAAGTAGTAGCTGATAAAGAAGAAGATTTAGTCTTTAGAGCTCCTATCGTTACTGTAATGGGTCACGTCGATCACGGTAAAACATCTTTATTGGATTATATTCGTAAAGAAAATGTTATCGCAGGTGAATCTGGAGGAATAACACAGCATATTGGTGCCTATGGAGTAACATTGGATAACGGACAAAAAATTGCATTCTTAGATACACCAGGTCACGAAGCCTTTACAGCGATGCGTGCCCGTGGAGCTCAAGTTACGGATATCGCTATTATTGTAATTGCAGCTGATGATGACATTATGCCGCAAACAAAAGAAGCGATAAGCCATGCTCAAGCAGCTGGAGTTCCGATCATTTTCGCTATCAATAAAGTGGATAAGCCAAATGCTAATCCTGAGAAAATTAAAGAAAAATTAGCAGGTATGAATTTACTTGTTGAAGATTGGGGTGGAAAAATTCAATCTCATGATATTTCTGCAAAAGTAGGAACTGGTGTTAAAGAATTATTGGAAAAAGTATTGCTTGAAGCAGAACTTTTAGATTTAAAATCTAATCCAAATAAAGCGGCTTCAGGAACTGTTGTGGAAGCTTTCTTGGATAAAGGAAAAGGATATGTTTCTACTATATTAGTTCAAAACGGAACATTGAAAATTGGAGATTATATGTTGGCTGGTAAACATCATGGTAAAATTAAAGCCATGCATGATGAACGAGGAAATATTGTTACTGTAGCAGGTCCTTCGACTCCGGTATCTGTTCTTGGTTTAGATGGTGCAGCAACAGCGGGTGATAAATTCAATATTTTTGAAGACGAAAAAGAAGCGAAACAAATTGCATCTAAACGTTCTCAATTAATGCGTGAACAATCAGTTCGTACGCAACGACATATTACGTTAGATGAAATTGGACGTAGAATTGCATTAGGTCAATTTAAAGAATTGAACATTATCCTTAAAGGAGATGTGGATGGTTCTGTTGAAGCCTTGTCAGATTCGTTCTCTAAATTATCTACCGAAGAAATACAAATCAATATTATTCATAAAGGTGTTGGAGCAATTACAGAAACTGATGTTATGTTGGCTTCTGCTTCTGATGCGATCATCATCGGATTTAATGTTCGTCCTGCTGGAAATGCAAGACAATTAGCCGACAAAGAAGAAATTGACATCCGTTACTATTCTATCATTTACGCTGCAATCGACGACTTGAAAGATGCAATGGAAGGAATGTTGGCTCCAGAGATGAAAGAAGAAATTCTGGGTACAGCAGAAATTAGAGAGATATTCAAAATTTCTAAAGTTGGTTCTATTGCTGGAAGTATGGTTATGGATGGTAAAATTGTTAAAAATGCCAAAATGAGAATCATTAGAGAAGGTGTGGTCGTGTTTACAGGTGAGCTGTTAGCATTGAAACGTTTCAAAGATGATGTGAAAGATGTAGCTAAAGGATACGATTGTGGTATTCAAGTAAAAGGGTATAACGACATTGAAGAAAGAGATGTTATTGAATCCTACCATGAAGTAGCAGTCAAAAAGAAATTGAAATAGAATTTCAAATAAATAAGTTTAAAAATCCCGACGAGTCGGGATTTTTTTTGTTTTTATATTTTTTGTAATCTGAAATGATACGTTAATAAAATAGTTCTGCTTTTATATATTATTGTAAATTTCAGTTATTTAATCTAGTTTTTTAAGATACTTACATTTATGTTGCAGGTATTTATTAGTACCAAAATAGTACCGTAATTCACTTTAAAATCTATTTCAGTAGACTATTTTTACAGATGGCATATCGTTTGTGTCAGATCCATAATAAGAAATATACAAACTGCCATACGTATACATGCCAGCGCCATCTGGTCGTGTTTCTATAAAATATTCATAATTAGAGGTTAAGTTTTCTCAATAATGTTTTACTTCAATCCATTGCGGATTATTTTCCCTTTGAATATATACTTTAAAATTATTTTGAGAAATTAGGAGATTGAAATCATTTATCTCGATATTGGAATACCATATAGGCAACCAAACTTTATTTTGAAAAATAATTTCGTTCGAGTTATTTGATATGGACTCAATTGTAAATCGCACAATGTCTTTAGCAATTAATCCATTGTCATAAGATACTGTTAACTCAAATTCATATACTCCTTTCTCCAGATTGCTAACTTTTGTTTTTATGGAGTTTGGATTCTCTATGGTATAACTGGTTGGACCTGTTTTTTTTGACCATTGAATTTTTGCATTATCCATATTGATTATTTCACTATGTGTTCCTCTTACGAAAAAATACCCACTTAATATTAATTGTCTGTAGCTTGATGATAAGATTGCTTGTACATCTTCTCCTGCTGTAACAGTTAGAGTTGCATTTTGAGTAGTAGGTGTAGGTGGAGATGAGGGGGATGGAGAAGGAACAGGAATTGGAGTTGATGTAATTCGAGAATTTTCTAATGGAGCGTCATTTGAACAGCTGTTACTAATAAACAGTACGACTACGCATACCAAAAGCCGGTAATAAATTGACCTTTTCATAATAAAAAAGATTTAGATGTGTGCAATAAGTTCTAATTTCTATTAAATGTAGGTTATCAATTTTGGGGTTTTCAGGATCGGATTTAGTTCATTTCGCTGGGATGTTAATCATTAATTTTTTTAAAAGTCAATAAGATTTTATCTTTTTTAAAAACCTAGATTTCAAATATTCCTAATCAAAAAGTTTCATATTAAAATTACGAAATATTTTTTTTGAGATTCTTAAATCTCTATTAAATTGTGTCGATGGACCAATATAAAAATAATCCTGCAAGTGTGCTTTGATTGGTGAAAAGTCCTCCAGATGGTGCAAGCGCAATTGATTGCAAACATTAGTGCTAGCATTCTGCTCGTACTCTCAACCACAATTAAAAAAACAAAAAACCCAACTGGCGCTCGTTTGTCTTAATCTCTGGTGCTTGCCTGCGGCGAGTACCTATTTACCTTGTTAAGACAAATCGTAGCGTTTGCAACGCGGATATTTAAGATGAAGGAACTTGTAAAACTCTATAAAAAAAGATACTCAGGGAAGTTATACTCCAATCGTAACCCAGATGAGTGGGATATGTAAGCGGTACGATAGCCCCGACCGCTAGGATATGTCAACGTTTCTATCGCGGAATTGCAATCCGTGCCCGTAAACACTGACAATACAAAACAGATTAAAACAAGAAACCACTTCATGGGAAGTGGTTTCTTATTTTTAACATCGAAAAATAGCCAATTTTATTTATTTGGTTTTATCAACAGTACATTTTTGTATTTTTTTCTAATGTCAATTAGATTGTGTTCGGCTTCCATACGAGTTTTGAAATTACCAACCCAAACTTTATAATTTGGCGTATTGAAAACTATAGTTCCGTCAGTGTCAGTGAATTCTTGTTTAAATCCTTTCAGAGTTTTCTTTGCGTTTTCGCTGTCTCCACTATAAATTTGGATTTTGTAAAGGTCATTTGCGGAGATTGAAACGTTTAGTTTTCGCTTTTCGTTGAGTAATTGCTCAAATTTCGGGTCTTGATTTATGGTTACATTTCGATCTTGAGCTTGTATACAACTAGAAGTGATTACTAAACCTACGGTATAAAAAAAGACTTGTTTAATAGCTAAAATTCTCATAATGTGATTGTTTTTATGCAAAAATAGTGTTTATAGAATAAAACGAAATATTAATTATTATTTAGAATTGATATAAATTGAATTTAAGACTATTTTAAGGTTTTGTGAATAGTTCTTAAGTCGTATTTTTGTGCAAGTTTTAAAGAATGTATTAGTTTTTTCTCAATGTATTATTAGAAAAAACCGTACCAATTTTAGTAGATAATCATTATACTATATGAAAAAGGTGGGTAACCATAATTCGATCTCAAGAAAATTATATTTAAGCTTAGGGCTTACTTTAGTTTTCTCTTTAGCATCAATTGCACAAACTGCGGCTCCGGCTGCAGCAACACCAGCACCTGCGGCAACTGCTGCTGTGTCAGGTGGTGATCCTGTAAAGGGAAAAGAACTTTTTAATGCGAATTGCGCAGCATGTCATAAGTTAGATGCTAAGGCAACAGGGCCTATGTTAAGAGGCATAGCTGCAAAATACGAAAAGGCTTGGTTTTATAAATGGATTCATAATAGTTCCGATTTAATTAAATCAGGTGATGCGCAAGCTGTAAAGGTTTACGAAGAAAATAATAAGTCAGTAATGACTGCTTTTCCTCAATTGTCTGAAGCGGATATTGATAATATCATTGCTTATACATCTGAGCCTAAAGTAGAAGCTGCTGCTCCTATTGGAACTGCATCAGTACCTGGTACAGCTGCTCCAGAAAGCGCTATTTCGAATAATGTTATTCTTGGTGCTTTAGGTTTAGTGATGGCTATGCTGATTGTTATGTTGTTCTTGGTGAATAAAGTTTTGACCAAAGTAGCTAAGGCTAATGGAATTGAAGTGGCTCCAAAAGAACCAACAATGCCAATTTGGAAAGCATTTGCAAGAAATCAATTTTTAGTTTTGGTAACTTCCATATTTTTACTTTTAACGGGAGCATATCTTGTTTATGGGTTTCTAATGCAAATAGGAGTAGATCAAAATTACGAACCTATTCAGCCAATTCATTATTCGCACAGAATACATGCAGGTAGTAATGGTATTAATTGTAAATATTGTCACTCTTCTGCTAGAGTTAGTAAGCATTCAGGAATTCCTTCTTTGAATGTTTGTATGAATTGCCACAAGAATATTGCGGAAGTTTCTGATACGACTGCTACTCCGGAATATTCAAAAGCTTTTTATGATGGTGAAATTCAAAAACTTTACAAAGCAGTGGGTTGGGATCAATCAACACAAAAATATACGGGTAAAACCGAGCCTGTAAAATGGATTCGTATTCACAATTTGCCTGATTTTGTTTATTTTAATCATGCACAGCACGTAGCTGTTGGAGGTATCGAATGTCAAACTTGTCATGGTCCTGTTCAGACTTATGAAATAATGAAACAATTTTCTCCACTTACAATGGGTTGGTGTATTAATTGCCACAGAAAGACGGAAGTCAAAATGGAAGGCAATGAGTATTATACTAAAATTCATGAAGAGCTTTCTAAAAAATACGGTGTAGACAAATTGACTGCAGCGCAAATGGGTGGTCTGGAATGCGGTAAATGCCACTATTAATCAAATTATTAAGATTTTAATATTTATATATGTCATCAAACAAAAAATACTGGAAAAGTGTTGAAGAACTAGACGAAAATAGTTCTATTGTTGAGGCGCTTAGAAATAACGAATTTGTTGAAGAAATTCCTACTGATGAATTTTTAGGAAATAAAGATGCGTTGTCATCTTCTTCTACAACACGTCGTGATTTTCTAAAGTACGTTGGGTTTAGTACTGCGGCAGCTACGCTTGCAGCTTGTGAAGGGCCAGTACATAAGTCTATACCTTATGTTCTGCAACCAGAACAAATCATTCCTGGAGTAGCAGATTATTATGCGACTTCTGTTTTTGATGGTTTTGATTTTGCTAATCTTTTAGTAAAAACACGTGAAGGGCGTCCTATTAAAATAGATAACAACACTATTGCAGGAGCTAAATTTGCTGCCAATGCTAGGATTCATGCGTCAATATTGTCATTGTATGACAGTATGCGTTTGAAAGAACCTAAAATTGAAGGTAAAAATGCAACTTGGTCTGCTGTTGATTCAAAAATAAAATCTAGTGTAGCTGATGCTAAAGCAAAAGGTGGTCAAGTAGTATTGTTAACTAATACTCTGGCAAGTCCTTCAACTGAAAAGTTGGTTGCTGATTTTATTTCTAAAAATCCAAATGCTAAACACGTCGTTTACGATGCGGTTTCTTCTTCGGAAGCATTAGATGCTTTTGAAACAGTTTATGGAGAAAGAGCTTTAGTTGATTATGATTTTTCAAAAGCTTCACTTATCGTTTCTGTAGGTGCTGATTTTCTTGGAGACTGGCAAGGTGGAGGATATGATTCAGGTTATGCTCAAGGTAGAATTCCGAAAAACGGAAAAATGTCTCGTCATTTCCAATTAGAATCAAATATGACTTTATCGGGTGCTGCTGCTGATAAGCGTTTTGCAATGTCAACTGCAAATCAAAAACAAGCACTTGTACTTATATACAATATCATTACTGGTTCTTCTGCAGCGGTAAGTTTAGATAGTAAATTTAATGCTGAAGTTACTAAGGCGGCTCAACAGTTAAAAGCTGCTGGTTCAAAAGGAGTTTTAGTTTCTGGAATTCAAGATAAAAACGCCCAATTATTAGTTTTAGCAATCAATCAAGTATTGGCTAGTGAAGCTTTTAGTACTTTGGGAACAAGACAGATTAGAAAAGGTTCAAACGAGAAAGTGACTCAATTGATTAATGATATGAAAGCGGGAAGCGTTCATACTTTAATTATGAGTGGCGTTAATCCTGTTTATACCCTAGCGGATAGTAAAGTCTTTGCTGATGCACTTAAAAAAGTTAAAACATCAGTTAATTTCTCTTTAAAAGAAGATGAAACTGCTTTATTAACTACAATTGCTGCTCCGGCTCCACATTATTTAGAGTCTTGGGGAGATTTAAGTTTGACAAAAGGTTCTTATAGTATAACACAGCCTACAATTCGTCCGTTATTCAACACAAAACAATTTCAAGAAATTTTATTGTCTTTGAATGGTGTTGCTGGTTCTTTTTACGATTATGTAAAAGGAAATGCTTTGACAATCGTTGCTGGTTCAACTTGGAATAAGGTATTACACGACGGTGTTTTTGTTGGTGCTATACCATCAGCTTCCGCCGGTTCTGCTGATTATTCTGCTGCTGCAAATGCTTTGGCAGGGTCAAAAGCTGCTCAATCTTTTGAATTAGTGTTGTACACTAAAACTGGATTGGGTGATGGACAACAAGCTAATAACCCTTGGTTACAAGAATTACCAGATCCAATAACAAGAGTTTCTTGGGATAATTATGTTACTGTTTCGAATGCTGATGCTAAGAAATTAGGATTGTCAAATGAAATTGTTGCTAATGGTGGTTTGAATGGAAGTTATGCTACTATCACAACTGCTGACGGTTTGAAACTAGAAAATGTACCGGTTATTGTTCAACCAGGACAAGCTGTAGGTACAGTAGGTTTAGCTTTAGGTTATGGTCGTAAAGCGGCTTTAAAAGAAGAAATGCAAGTAGGTTTAAATGCTTACTCATTATATAAAGGCTTTAATGATGTACAATCTGTATCAATAGCTAAAGCAGATGGTGAACATGAATTTGCTTGTGTTCAAGGCCAAAAAACATTAATGGGAAGAGGGGATATCATTAAAGAAACTACTTTAGAGATATTCAATACAAAAGATGCTGAATTTTGGAACGAGCAACCAATGGTATCTTTAGACCACAAAGAAGTTGCCGCTACATCTGTAGATTTATGGGGTTCATTTGATCGTTCTACTGGACATCATTTTAATTTATCTATTGACTTAAACGCTTGTACTGGATGTGGTGCTTGTGTAATTGCTTGTCATGCCGAAAATAACGTTCCAGTTGTTGGAAAAGCAGAGGTAAGAAGAAGTCGCGATATGCACTGGTTGCGTATTGACAGATACTATTCTTCTGAAAGTACATTTGCAGGAGATAACGAAAGAAAAGAGAATATTGCAGGTTTGTCTAGTTCATTGTCTACATTCAATGAAATGGAAAAAGCAGGGGATAATCCACAAGTTTCTTTTCAACCTGTAATGTGTCAGCATTGTAATCATGCACCTTGTGAAACAGTTTGTCCTGTGGCAGCTACCTCACACGGTCGTCAAGGTCAAAACCAAATGGCTTATAACAGATGTGTTGGTACGCGTTACTGTGCTAATAACTGTCCTTATAAAGTACGTCGTTTTAACTGGTTCTTATATAATAAAAACAGTGAATTCGATTATCACATGAATGACGATTTAGGACGTATGGTGTTAAATCCAGATGTTAACGTTCGTTCTCGTGGTGTGATGGAAAAATGTTCTATGTGTATTCAAATGACACAAGCAACAATTTTAAATGCAAAAAGAGAAGGAAGACCTATCGTTGATGGTGAATTCCAAACTGCATGTTCAAATGCTTGTTCTACTGGAGCAATGAAATTTGGAGATGTGAATGATACAGAAAGTGAAGTAACTAAGTTAGCTGCGGATGAAAGAATGTATCACTTATTAGAACATGTTGGAACAAAACCTAATGTGATTTATCATGTTAAAGTTAGAAATACCTAGTACAAAAATTATTAATTAAGAAACAATATAAAGGATTATGTCGTCTCACTACGAAGCAACCATTAGAAAACCTTTAGTTATAGGTGATAAATCTTATCACGACGTAACAGTAGATGTAGCTGCACCTGTAGAAGGTAAAGCAAACAAACATTGGTGGATTGTATTTACAATCGCATTAACCGCGTTCCTTTGGGGACTAGGTTGTATCATTTACACCGTATCTACAGGTATAGGAACATGGGGATTAAATAAAACTGTTGGTTGGGCTTGGGATATCACGAACTTCGTTTGGTGGGTTGGTATTGGTCACGCAGGAACCTTAATTTCTGCTGTATTATTACTTTTCCGTCAACGATGGAGAATGGCCATTAACCGTTCTGCGGAAGCAATGACTATTTTCTCTGTAATCCAAGCAGGTTTATTTCCAATTATTCACATGGGTCGTCCATGGTTAGCGTATTGGGTTTTACCTATCCCGAATCAATTTGGTTCACTTTGGGTAAACTTTAACTCGCCATTACTTTGGGATGTATTTGCAATTTCTACGTACCTTTCAGTATCATTAGTTTTCTGGTGGACTGGTTTATTACCTGATTTTGCTATGCTACGTGATAGAGCAATTACTCCTTTCAATAAGCGCATCTATTCAATATTAAGTTTTGGATGGAGCGGAAGAGCAAAAGACTGGCAACGTTTCGAAGAAGTTTCTTTGGTACTTGCAGGCTTAGCAACTCCACTTGTACTTTCTGTGCATACTATTGTATCGATGGATTTTGCTACTTCAGTAATACCGGGATGGCATACTACAATTTTCCCTCCATATTTTGTTGCTGGCGCCGTTTTCTCTGGATTTGCAATGGTAAATACCTTGCTTATTATTATGAGGAAAGTTTCTAATCTTGAAGCATACATTACCATTCAACATATCGAATTGATGAACATCGTAATTATGATTACAGGTTCTATTGTTGGTGTTGCTTATATTACGGAGCTTTTTATCGCTTGGTATTCTGGGGTTGAATACGAACAATATGCTTTCTTGAACAGAGCTACCGGACCTTACTGGTGGGCGTACTGGTCAATGATGACTTGTAATGTTTTCTCTCCACAATTCATGTGGTTCAAAAAATTAAGAACAAGTATTATGTTCTCTTTTATAATTTCAATTGTTGTAAATATTGGAATGTGGTTTGAAAGATTTGTAATTATCGTAACTTCGTTACATAGAGATTATTTACCATCTTCTTGGACAATGTTCTCACCTACATTTGTAGATATTGGAATTTTCATTGGTACAATAGGTTTCTTCTTTGTTTTGTTTTTGTTATATTCTAGAACATTCCCAGTGATAGCTCAAGCGGAAGTAAAAACAATTTTAAAAGGAACAGGAGATAATCACAAAAGACAAAGAGAAGCAAATAAAGATTTACATCATGAGTAATAAAGTAATATACGCCATTTATAATGACGATGATATTTTGATGGATGCCGTTAAGAAAACTAGGGCAGCTCATTATCATATTGAAGAAGTTTTTTCTCCATTCCCTGTTCACGGATTGGACAAAGCTATGGGACTTGCTCCTACAAGATTAGCCATTTGTGCTTTCATTTATGGATTGATTGGTTTGTCATTTGGAACCTGGATGATGAACTATATCATGATACAAGATTGGCCTCAAGATATTGGTGGAAAACCAAGCTTTAGTTATATTGATAACATGCCTGCTTTTGTGCCAATTATGTTTGAAGAAACTGTATTTTTCGCAGCTCACTTAATGGTTATTACTTTTTATATGAGAAGTAAATTGTGGCCTTTTAAAGCAGCTGAAAATCCAGATGTTAGAACTACAGATGACCATTTTTTAATGGAAGTTGCTGTGCATGATAATGAAAGTGAACTAGTTTCCTTTTTTGAAAGCACAGGAGCAGTAGAAGTAAAAGTAATTGTAAAGAATTAATTGTCGATATGAAAAGTCTATATAAAATAACATTTTTAGTTTGTATTACTATTTTAGTTTCGTCTTGTCATGATAATTCGAGGCCTAATTACCAATACATGCCAAATATGTACGAAGCCGTAAGTTATGAAACTTACCAAGAATCGAATGCATTTAAGAACGGTAAAGAAGGTCAACTTCCTCCGGTTGGAACAATAAATAGAGGTTTTGAACCTTATGATTATGAAAATTCAACTGCTGGGTACGATTTAGCTAAAGCTAACTTACAGTCACCTTTGGATTCAATTTCTGAAAAGGATTCTGATAAATCTAAAGAGTTGTACGAGATATATTGTGCAATTTGTCACGGTAACGAGGGTAATGGTAAAGGGAAGTTGGTAACACAAGGTAAATATTTAGGTGTTCCTAGCTACAAAGACAGGGTAATAACTGAAGGAAGTGTTTTTCATGTTCAAACTTATGGTTTGAATTCAATGGGTTCTTATGCTAATCAATTGAATTCGCATGAACGTTGGTTAGTAGCTTCTTACGTTATTAATCTGAAATCAAAATTATAATTGTTGAACAAACTGATCGTAATAGATATGTATACATTTTCAAGTAAATTAAAAACATTCTCTTTTGTCTTAATGGCCGTTGGTCTATTAGGAATAGGATATGGTTTTTTAACTGCACCAAAAGATATTCAAGAAGTAGAAAAAATTCTTGCTGCTGAAACTCATGGAGGTCATGGTGAAGCAAAACATGAAGTCTCAATTCCCGCAGGAGAGGCTCATGCTGAAATGGGAAAAACCAATGAAGTTAAAGAGGCAGCTGAACATAAAGAACACGCTGAACATGTTTTGCATCAATTGCAAAATAAACCTTGGGCTTCGATATATGTTGCTTGTATTTTCTTTATGTTGCTTTCAATGGGAGTTTTAGCTTTCTATGCAATACAACAAGTGGCGCAGGCAGGTTGGTCCCCAGTTTTGTTTAGAGTAATGCAGGGTATAACTGCTTATTTACCGGTGGGTTCTGTTATTTTTTTTATAATACTTATTATTTGTGGCTTAAATATTTTCCACTCAAACAGTCTGTTTATATGGTTAGACCCTGAAGTTGTTGCACATGATAAAATCATAGCTAATAAATCAGGATATTTAAACTTTCCTTTTTGGATTATTAGAGCAGCGATCTTTTTAGGTGGTTGGAATGTATATCGCTATTTTTCAAGAAAAAATTGTTTGGCACAAGATGAAGCATCTGATGATCTTTGGTACAAAAAGAATTTTAAAATGTCAGCGGCATTTCTTGTTTTCTTTATAGTTACTGAGTCTATCATGTCTTGGGATTGGATTATGTCAATAGACCCGCATTGGTCAAGTACCTTGTTTGGATGGTATGTTTTTGCTAGTTTCTTTGTTAGTGGAATTACAATGATTACAATGGTTTCTCTATACTTAAAATCAAGAGGTTATTTAGAGTATGTAAATACCAGTCATATTCATGATTTAGCGAAATTTATGTTTGGTATCAGCGTTTTTTGGACCTACTTATGGTTTTCACAATTCATGTTGATTTGGTATGCTAATATTCCAGAAGAGATCACCTATTTTGTAACTAGAATACAATTATATAATCTTCCGTTTTTTGGTGCTGTTGTTATGAATTTCTTGTTTCCTATTTTGATTTTGATAAATACTGATTTCAAAAGGATTACATGGATTTTAGTAATGGCTGGTACAGTGATTTTATTAGGACATTATATAGATTTCTTCAATATGATTATGCCTGGAACAGTTGGTGACAGATGGTTTATTGGTGTATCAGAAATTGCATCCGTGTTTTTCTTCCTTGGATTATTTATTTATGTTGTATTCACAGCATTAACTAAGGCGCCTTTGTTACCAAAAAGAAATCCATTTATAGAAGAGAGTAAACATTTTCATTATTAATATTTAAAATAAGTAAACAGATGACAAGTTTGTTGGTAATTATAGTTTTAGTTTTATTAGCCGTTGCTTTATGGCAATTGACGAAGATATTTGATCTTACTCAAGTAGGAACATATTCGGACAATTCTCAAATAGCGAACGATGATGATAATAATGTTCAGGGTTATTTGATGTTTGGTTTTTTAGCTTTCCTTTATATTTTTACAATTTACGGATTGTTTAAATGGGGACCATTAGTTCTTCATACTCCTGCTTCAGCTCATGGTGGACAAGTGGATAATTTAATGAATATTACATGGGTTCTTATATTTACTGTTCAGGCAATAACTCAAGCATTATTATATTATTTTTCCTTTAAATATAGAGGTACAAAAGATTTAAAAGCATTGTATTTCGCTGATAATAACAGATTGGAAGCATTATGGAGTGTTATTCCTGCTGTAGTTCTTGCTGGTTTAATCCTATATGGTCTTTATGCTTGGACAAATATCATGTTTATTGATGATGAAGAAGATACTGTTGTTATTGAATTGTATGCACAACAATTTAATTGGACTGCACGATATGCCGGTAATGATAATGTTTTAGGTAAAGCTAACGTTAGACTGATAGAAGGGGTTAATACTCTTGGTGTTGATTTAGCAGATCCTTATTCGCAAGATGATGTTGTTGTTAAGGAACTGCATATTCCTAAAGGTAAAAAAATTCATTTCAAAATGCGTTCTCAAGATGTACTGCATTCAGCTTATATGCCTTATTTTAGAGCGCAAATGAACTGTGTGCCAGGGATGGTAACTGAATTTGCTTACACACCTATCTACACAACTGAAGAATACAGAGAATTACCCTATATGGTAGAGAAAGTTGCAAATATTAATGCTATAAGAGCTAAGAAAAGTATTGATCTTGTTGCAAAAGGTGAAACGGCGCTTGACCCTTATTCTTTTGATTTTTTATTGCTTTGTAATAAAATATGTGGAGCTTCTCATTACAACATGCAAATGAAAGTAATTGTAGATACCCCAGAAGATTATAGAAAGTGGTTAAAAGAAAAAGCTACGTTAGTACAAGAAGTTAAAACAGCTAAAACTCCTGTTGCTCCTGTTGATGGCGCTAAAGGAGTAGATTCTACTAAAGGTAAGGATACTGCAGCAGCTGTTGTTAAAATAGCAATGAAATAATTATTAAGAAAATTTAAAGTAAACGTATATGTCAGCAGAAGCTCACGGTCACGGACACGATCTAGAACACGAACACCATCATAAAGAGACTTTCATTACTAAATATATTTTTAGTATTGATCATAAAATGATTTCCAAGCAATACCTGATTACTGGTATTATTATGGGTGTTATAGGTATTATGATGTCTATGCTTTTTAGAATGCAATTAGCTTGGCCAGAACAATCATTTAAAATATTTAACGTATTATTGGGTGATAAATTTGCTCCTAATGGAGTTATGGCAAATGATATTTACTTAGCATTAGTAACGATACATGGTACCATTATGGTTTTCTTTGTATTGACTGCTGGTTTAAGTGGAACTTTCAGTAATTTATTAATTCCACTTCAAATTGGGGCGAGAGATATGGCTTCTGGATTCATGAATATGATATCGTATTGGATGTTCTTTTTGTCAGCGGTAATTATGTTGTGTTCGTTATTCGTTGAAGCTGGTCCTGCATCATCTGGATGGACAATTTATCCTCCTTTAAGTGCATTACCACAGGCTATTCCTGGTTCTGGTATGGGAATGACACTTTGGTTAGTGTCTATGGCAATATTCATTGCATCTTCTTTAATGGGATCTTTGAATTATATCGTTACGGTTATTAATCTTAGAACTAAAGGGATGTCTATGACTAGACTTCCATTAACAATTTGGACTTTTTTCGTAACTGCTATAATAGGTGTTGTTTCGTTTCCTGTTTTGTTATCAGCAGCTCTATTGTTAATTTTTGATAGAAGTTTTGGAACATCTTTCTTCTTGTCTGATATCTACATTGCTGGAGAAGTATTGCATTATCAAGGTGGTTCACCTGTATTATTTGAACACTTATTTTGGTTCTTAGGTCACCCAGAGGTTTATATCGTAATTTTACCTGCAATGGGAATTGTATCTGAAGTTATGGCAACTAATTCTCGTAAACCAATTTTTGGTTACAGAGCGATGATTATGTCCGTTTTGGCGATTGCATTTTTATCTACAATAGTTTGGGGACACCATATGTTTATATCAGGAATGAATCCATTTCTAGGTTCAGTATTTACTTTTACAACCTTATTGATTGCTATTCCTTCAGCGGTAAAAGCTTTTAACTGGATTACGACTTTATGGAAAGGTAATTTGCAATTAAATCCTGCGATGTTATTTTCTATTGGAATGGTTTCTACCTTTATCACTGGTGGTTTAACAGGAATTATTCTTGGAGATAGTACTTTAGATATCAATGTACATGATACTTATTTTGTTGTAGCTCACTTCCACTTAGTAATGGGTATTTCTGCACTTTACGGAATGTTTGCTGGTGTTTATCACTGGTTTCCTAGAATGTACGGAAGAATGATGAATAAAAACTTAGGATATGTTCACTTTTGGGTATCTGCAATCACTGCTTATGGTGTATTTTTCCCAATGCACTTCATAGGGTTAGCAGGTTTACCAAGACGTTATTATACGAATACTAACTTTCCATTATTTGATGATTTACAAAACGTAAACGTTCTAATAACAACATTTGCCTTAATTGGAGGTGTTTTTCAATTGGTTTTCTTGTACAACTTTTTCAGTAGTATTTTCTACGGTAAAAAATCAGTTCAGAATCCTTGGAAATCTACTACGCTGGAGTGGACTGCCCCAGTAGAACATATCCATGGTAACTGGCCAGGAGAAATTCCGGAAGTGCACCGTTGGCCTTACGACTACAGTAATCCTGCACACGATGTGGATTTCGTTCCTCAAAATGTACCGATGAAAGAAGGTGAAGAAGTTTTGCACCACTAAAAAATATTTAAAAGCCTCTGCGAAAGTAGAGGCTTTTTTTGTGATCTTTTTCTATTAGCTCTTCTTTTTATAACTTGATTTCTTTCATTTTTTTAACTTTTTCATGCATTTATAATATATAATTTATAATTCAAAATTGCTTTGCTATCTTTGTTAAATGAATGAAAATTTAGATCCAACTACTGACGGTTATAATTCTGAAGAACTTGATCTTGAAAAAAGATTAAGGCCACTTTCTTTCGATGATTTTGCAGGTCAAGACCAAATATTAGAAAATTTAAAGGTTTTTGTGCAAGCGGCAAATCAAAGAAATGAAGCACTAGATCATACGCTTTTTCATGGACCTCCAGGTTTAGGAAAAACTACCTTGGCTAATATACTTGCCAATGAATTAAATGTGGGTATCAAAATCACTTCAGGACCCGTTTTGGACAAGCCAGGAGATCTTGCTGGTTTATTGACTAATCTTGAGGAAAGAGATGTTTTGTTTATAGATGAAATTCATCGATTAAGCCCTATCGTTGAAGAATATTTATATTCGGCAATGGAGGATTTCAAAATAGATATTATGATTGAATCTGGACCTAACGCAAGAACGGTTCAAATCAATCTAAATCCTTTTACCTTAATTGGCGCAACAACACGATCCGGCTTGTTAACAGCTCCTATGAGAGCTCGTTTCGGAATCGCTTCGCGTCTGCAATATTATACAACTGAATTACTGACTACGATTGTCGAAAGAAGCGCCAGTATCTTTAAAATGCCTATTTCGATGGAAGCCGCTATCGAAATTGCAGGACGAAGTAGAGGAACTCCACGTATCGCTAACGCTTTGCTGCGCCGCGTTCGTGATTTTGCGCAAATCAAAGGCAATGGAACTATCGACATTGAAATTGCTCGGTATGCACTAAAAGCGCTTAATGTGGATGCTCATGGCTTAGATGAAATGGACAATAAAATACTGACGACCATAATAGATAAATTTAAAGGCGGACCGGTTGGCTTATCAACTTTGGCAACAGCCGTATCCGAAAGTAGTGAGACCATCGAGGAAGTATATGAACCTTTCTTGATTCAAGAAGGTTTTATCATGAGAACACCCAGAGGACGAGAAGTTACTGATAAAGCGTATAAACATTTAGGGAAAATAAAAACCAATATTCAAGGTGGTTTATTTTAGTTTTTAGGAGCTTTTTCCTGCTATTCGCTTCAATCTTTTTCTCCTCGCAAGGGCGAGTCAAAAAAGGATTTCCACTTCTATCAGGGCTATTTTTCAGGGATTATTAACTTTATATTTTTATCATCGATAATAAATCAAAATACACACAATTTATAAAATCCGAAGCTCAACGTCTCGGATTTTTGTCTTGTGGTATTTCTAAGGCTGAGTTTTTAGAACAAGAAGCTCCAAGGTTAGAAAATTGGTTAAAAAATAATAGGAATGGAGAAATGTCCTATATGGAAAATCATTTTGACAAGCGGCTAAATCCAACCCTGCTTGTTGATGATGGCAAGAGTGTAATATCACTGCTATTAAATTATTATCCCGACCAACTTCAATCCGGAAATGTCGGAAGCGATTCCTATAAAATTTCAAAATATGCTTATGGACAGGATTACCATTTTGTAATCAAGGAAAAATTAAAAGAATTGCTGTTTTCTATTCAGGAAACCATAGGGGATGTTTCTGGACGTGCATTTGTGGATTCGGCACCAGTGCTTGATAAGGCCTGGGCGGCTAAAGGTGGCCTAGGATGGATAGGAAAAAATAGTAATTTATTAACTCAAAAAGTAGGGTCCTTTTACTTCATTGCGGAGCTGATTATTGACTTAGATTTAGAATATGATAATGCCACAACAGATCATTGCGGAACTTGTACGGCTTGTATCGACGCGTGCCCTACAGAAGCCATCGTTGCGCCATACATTGTTGATGGTAGTAAATGCATCTCCTATTTCACCATCGAACTAAAAGAGAATATTCCACAAGAGATGAAAGGAAAGTTCAATGATTGGGCTTTTGGCTGCGATATATGCCAAGATGTTTGTCCATGGAATAAATTTTCAAAAGCACATAATGAACCTTTATTTAATCCAAATCCAGAACTGCTTTCCATGACTAAAAAAGATTGGAAAGAAATCACCGAAGAAACTTTTAGAGTAGTTTTTAAAGATTCCCCTTTAAAAAGAGCAAAATTTTCAGGTTTGAAAAGAAACATTGATTTTCTGCAATGATAGCAAATGATATCAATGGAATACTTAGGAGAAATTTGATGTTCATTATTTTCTAACGGAGGACTCTCTAATAACTGTACTAGTATCTAATTCAATAGTTTTTGGGCTAAAAGGAATTCCTTCCTTATGACATATCATTTCTTCCATTAATAGGTTAAAAGATGCTACACCCATTTCGTGGCTAGGTTGCTCCACGCTGCTTAGTTTTGGGGTAAGTACTTGCGACATAAACCAATTGCTAAAGCCTATTACGGCGACTTGATCAGGAACTTTTATGCCGTTATTATTAAAATAGGTTAATACACCAACAGCAACTAAATCAGTAATGGCAAAAATTCCGTCGACATCTGGGTTGTCTTTCATTATTTGTTTGGCAAACTCAAGTCCTTCTTCAAAATTTACTTTTTCACAAGTATAAACTAATTTTGAATCGAAAGGAATGTTATTTTTTTCTAAAGCTTTCTTATATCCAATATAGCGGTCTATGGAATTTTGCGGGTTTAAAGGACCTCGAATGTTAGCGATTTTTTTACAGCCAGCATCTATTAAATGTTGAACGGCGTTGAACGCTGCCTTCTGATCATCAATTATTACTTTAGAGCAGGAAATTAATTTGTTGATTTTATCAAACATAACAAAAGGAATGTTTCTATTAATTATTTCCTTTATATGGTCATCATTATTGGATTCGTTAGAAAGTGACATGATAATACCATCAACTCTTTTGTTAATAAGTAGTTCAACTTGTTTTTTTTCTAAGGCTAATGATTCATTGGATTGTAAAATGATAACTAAGTAACCGTTTTTTTCTGCTTCATCAATAATTGCATTAACTACATTCGAAAAAAAATGGTGCACTACTTCGGGAATAATTAAACCAATAGTTTTGGATTCTTTTGTTCTTAAATTTACGGCAAAGCTATTTGGAGTATAATGTAGCGTTTGAGCAAGATCAATAACGGCTTTTTTAGTTTTTGCACTAACATCTGGATAGTTTTTCAAAGCTTTTGAAACAGTTGTAATTGAAATGCCTAATTCCGTCGCAATTTCTTTTAGAGTAATGTCTTTCATCAATTGAATTTCTACTTATTTAATATTAGAAAAATATTTTGCAATAAACTGGCTGTTTTTATCTCACTAAAAGTATAATTTATATTTATGACAAAATGCGTTTACCTTAAAATATTCTTTACCAAGGTATTAATTTTAATCTTATTTTTAAAGAATTTAATAAAATAAACAAATTAATCGAGAGTAGTTAAATGAGAGAGAAAGTGCTTCATTTCAATATTTTTTACGTAGACTCTCTTTCAATTATACTTGTTTCCAGTTCAATTACTTGGAACGTTATAGGTTCTTTGCTCTTTTTTAGACTTATTTCATCAAATAAAATGGAGGCAGATTTCTTTCCAATTTCAAATGCTGGCTGATCAATTGTGCTGAGTTTTGGAGTGATAATAGAGGACATAAACCAATTGCTAAATCCAAAAACAGCTACTTGTTTTGGAATTTCGATACCAACTTCATTAAAATATTTAATGATTCCAATGGCAACTAAGTCTGTAACGGCAAATATGGCGTCAATTTCCGGATGTTCAGCTATTGCTTTTTTAGCATTTTCGTACCCATCTTCTAGATCCGTATTGTTATCACATAAGAACACGAGTGAGGAATCGTAGATAATGTTGTTGTCCTCAAGTGCTTTTTTGTAACCTAAAAAACGATCAATAGAATTTTGAGGCATGTAAGACCCTCGGAAGTGTGCAATTTTTTTATATCCTTTTTTTATAAGATAGCATACCGCATCGTAAGCAGCTTTTTTATCATTTATGCTGACTTTAGAGCATTTGACTATTTTAGCAATTTTATCAAAAAGCACCAGTGGAGTATCATGGGCATGAACAGATTTTAAGTGATCAAATTCCCCAGTTTCATTGGATAATGACATTAATATTCCGTCAACTCTTTTACTTAATAACAGTTCAATTTGTTTTTTCTCTAGTTCATATTTTTCATTTGATTGTAAAATAATAACCAGATAATTCCTTTTCTCCGCTTCTTCAAGAATTCCTTCAATTACATGTGAAAAAAAATCGTGCATGACAGTCGGTATAATTAAACCTATAGTTTTAGACTCTTTAGTTCTTAGATTTACTGCAAAGCTATTGGGCGTATAATGTAAGGTTGTTGCTAAATCTACAACCGCCTTTTTTGTTTTTGGGCTAACATCAGGATAATTTTTAAGTGCCTTTGAAACGGTTGTAATAGAGATTCCAAGTTCAGTGGCAATCTGCTTAAGAGTGGTGTCTTTCATGAATGCCAAAATTTTAAAGTAAAAAACTGTTTCTTCCAAACAAACTTACAATTTTAATTTGTAAATCGATTCGTAAAAAACAGTTTAGCTTTAAATATTTAGTACTGCATTATTATCCTCTATTTAAGCTATTTAAATTGGTAATAGCATTTATTTTAGTTCTATTATTTGCGCTTCATATGGTTGTAAAATATTTATTTTTTTAATTTTATAATTGCCTAAAATTATTTTAGATTTAGCGATCGGAATTTTGATATTATAAGGTGCGTTCTTTTCTGAAAAGTTTAATAAAACTAATATTTTTTTACCATTTAACTCTCTTGTGTACGCAAAAACATTGGGATTTTCTTTGTCTAAAAGAGTGTATTTTCCATAAACGAGAGCCGGTTCCTGCTTGCGTAATTTTACCAATTTTCTGAAATAATTTAATACTGAATTGGGATCTTTTTCCTGCGCTTCGGCATTTATCGTTTTATAATTTGGATTTACTTTTAACCACGGTTTCGCGGTTGTAAATCCAGCATTTTTTTCTGTGTTCCATTGAAATGGGGTACGGCTATTTTCCCTTGAGGATTGTTTTTGTATAGCTAAAAAAGCATTTAAATCACCACCTTTATTTTTTATTCCAATGTATTTATTTCGGGTATCCACATCCTGATAATCTTCAATAGAATCGAATCGAATATTGTCCATTCCTAATTCATCACCGTTGTAATAGAATGGTGTCCCCCGCATTGTTAGTACAAATGTTGAAAGCATTTTAGAAGATAACTCTCTAAATTGGGGTGTGTCATTTCCAAATTTACTGACCATCCTGGGTTGATCATGATTGGCTAGAAAGATTGACAGCCAACCTTTATCTTCAAATTTATCATCATATTTAGAAAAAATAGATTTGTATTTTACTAAACCAAAATCCTTTAAATGTTTGCCAACATCTACGCTTTCGAAATGGTACGCTATATTTAATTCTTTACGGTCTGGATCTACAAATTTCATTGCGGCTTCAGGAGAATCACCAGCGCCTTCAGCAACAGTCATGGCGTTTGGGTATTTACTTAAAACCTCTTTATTCATTTCCTGAATATAATCATGCAAATGAGGTCCATTTAGGTAATATTTTATTATTGCTGCAGGAGTATTTACGATTTCTTTTGGTAAATCTGGAAAAGTATTGTCTTTTGAAATAAATTGAAAAGCGTCCATTCTAAAACCATCAATACCTTTATCCAACCAAAATTTCATAATAGCATACACTTCCTGCCGTAATTTTGGGTTTTCCCAATTCAAGTCGGGTTGTTTTTCAGAAAAATAATGAAGATAATAAGAATTCGTTTGTGCATCGAATTTCCAAGCGTTACTATTTACGTCAAAAAAGCTCCATCGATAAGGTGGTTTGCCTTTTTCAGCCGGCCACCAATGGTAATAATCCCTGTATTTATTGTCTCTTGATTTTCTGCTTTCTTGAAACCATTTATTCTCATCGGAACTATGGTTCACTACTAAATCCATGATTAATTTAATCCCTCGTTTATGCATTTCTTTTAGCATAACATCAAAGTCTTCCATGGTGCCAAAATCTTTCATGATTTCTCGATAATTACTAATATCATAGCCATTATCATCATTTGGAGAGGCGTAAATAGGATTTAACCAAACGGCATCTACACCGAGACTTTTAACGTAATCTAATTTGGATATAATTCCTTTTAAATCTCCCACTCCATCGCCATTACTGTCCTTGAAACTGCGAGGGTATATTTGATATACAACAGCTTCTTTCCACCACTTTTTCTGCAAGGCATCTGGTAATTCAGCTTTTTGTGAATTAACTAAATTGGTTGCTAATAGAATGAATGCCATTGTTAAAATGTTGTTTTTCATTTTTATAAATTTTTAAAAGGTAATTTTTATTTTATTGCCAAAACAACTGCTTCATAGGGCTTTAGTTCTAATCCGTTACTGGATTTTGTATAATTTCCTATCAGTAATTTTGCATTTTTAAGATTTATGTTTGTGTTTAATTTTGCTTTTTTGCTTCTAAAATTTAGCATTACCAACACTTTTTTTCCATCTAATTCTCTCGTGTAAGCATAAATATTAGGATTTTTGGCGTCAATTAAAGTGTATTTTCCATAAATTAACACAGGATTATTTTTTCGTAATTTTACCATTTTCCTGAAATAATTTAGCACAGAATTCGGATCTTTTTCTTGAGCTGCAGCATTCAAAGTAACATGATTATCATTCACCTTTAACCAAGGTTCAATAGTGGAAAAACCGCCGTTTTTCGAATCATTCCATTGAAAAGGAGTTCTTCCATTGTCTCTGGCACCACCTGTTTTTTGGTCTTCAATAAATTGTTTCAAATCACCTCCTGTATTTTTTAATCTTTCATATTCGGCCAAAGTTTCAATATCTCTGTAGTCTTCAATTTTATTAAATTTTGCGTTGGTCATTCCTATTTCATCACCGTTGTAATAATAAGGAGTTCCTTTCATCGAAAGTAAAAAAGTAGTCAACATTTTTGAAGAATAGTCTCTAAATTCAGGCGAATCATTTCCCCAGCGAGAAGTCATTCTGGGTTGGTCGTGATTTCCTAAATAGATGGTTCCCCAACCTTTTTTATCGTAAACGGCATCCCAATCAGAATAGATTTTCTTGAATTCGACTAAACTCCAATTTGGATTCATTTTTTTGAAATAACCCGGAACATAACCTAGGTTTGTCCCGTCAAAATGATACCCCATGTTCAATTCGTGTCGCTCTGGATCTACAAAATTCAAAGCAGTAGATTTTAGCATTCCTGCGCCTTCGGCAACAGACATTATATCGTATTTACTCAAAAGTTCTTTGTTCATTTCTTGTAAATAATTATGCAAATTAGGATTGCTGGCAAAATAAACATCCCATCTTCCTTCGTATTTTGAGTCAAGTTCTTCCTTCGTAATTACGGGAAAAGTAGTGTCTTTTGCTATGAACGGAATCACATCCATTCTAAAACCGTCGATTCCTTTTTTGAACCACCAGTTCATCATAGTGTAAATTTCCTGACGAACTTTTGGATTCTCCCAATTTAAGTCAGGTTGTTTGTAATTGAAATAATGCAAGTAGTACGAATCGGTTGTTTTGTCGTATCTCCAGCCGCTTCCGTCGGCCTCAAACGCACCCGGACGAAATGCGGGTTTCCCTTTTTCAGCTGGCCACCAATGGTAGTAATCTCTATACGGATTGTCTCTCGATTTACGGCTTTCCTGAAACCATTTGTGTTCATCACTACTGTGGTTGACGACCAGATCCATGACCAATTTCAGTCCTCTTTGGTGCATGCCTTTTAACAAAGCATCAAAATCTTCCATGGTTCCGAATTCCTTCATAATGGCTTGATAATCCGAAATATCGTAGCCGTTGTCTGCGTTCGGAGATCCATATATTGGATTGAGCCAAACGACATCAATTCCCAAACTTTTAATGTAATCTAATTTTGATATTATTCCTTTTATATCACCAACTCCATCTCCATTCGAATCTTTAAAACTGCGTGGGTATATTTGATAAACAACTGCTTCTTTCCACCATTTTTTTTCAATTGTAGCTTTTTTTACTTGAGCTAATGCGGGTTTAAATAGTAAACAACTAAACAGTAGTGGTAAGACAAATAAGATGTTTTTTGGTTTCATATAATTATGATTTAGTTGTGATTTTAAAGTTATTTTCTTTTGTGACTAGTCTTGATGACTCAAATACAAGATAGCAATTTGCATATTTTTTTTAATATTTTGGCATTGTTGTAAATCGATAACGTTATCGAAATATCGAAAACGTTATCGGTGATAAAATTGAGAATCTTAAATGAATATTTAAATTTTTAAGAAATAAATGATTTAAGTTTGAAATTATTATTAAAAACAAAAATTATGATTTCAAATTTTAAAGTTTTGTTCTTGCTAGTTTTAGCAGGCCCAGTTGTTTTTGGACAAGCAAAATCTGATGAATGGCATCTGTATGCAAATTCCAGATCGAATTATTATGGAGTTGCTATGGCAAATGGTCAAATAGGAATTGTTACAGATGATACACCTTTAAAAACAAAAGAAATTATCTTAAATGGTGTGTACGACGGGAGCCCTGAAAATGGGATCAGTAGAATTGTTCGCGGGATAGAGTTTTTGAATCTTCATTTGACGATAAATAATCAAATGATAAAATCAGACAATATAGATAATTGGAGTCAAGTGGTTTCAATGAAAGAGGGGACGAGTACCACTTCATTCTCATTCAAAGATTTCGCAAATATAAACTATACGATTTTAGCGAATAGGGCAGTTCCTTATTCGGCTATGGCGATTGTAGAAATTACACCTAGTAAAGACATCGAAATTATCGCCAATAATTACATGACTGTTCCCGAAGAATTGAAAGGAGCAAAGAGTCAATTTCGAGTATTAAAAGACAATCAGTATTTGATGCCAGTTTTTGGAACAACAGCTAAAACCTTAACCGGGAAATATACGGTTTCAGCATCTACAACATTTCTATTTGATGGACAAAGCGAAACTTTAAAACAAACCGGAAATGAAGTTGGCTTTACTAAAAAACTCTTAAAAGGGCAAAAATATAGATTTGCCATTGCGGGTGGAATTTGTACCTCTAAAGACATTACGGATCCGTTAAACGAGTCCGAAAGACAGCCTATCTATGCGCTGCAACAAGGAATCGATAATTTGCTGAATCGCCATAGACAAGCATGGGGCGAATTATGGAATACAGGCGATATTCAAATCGAAGGGGATTTAGATGCACAACAACGCGTTCGTTTTGCTTTGTACAATTTATATTCCTTCATCCGTCCTGAAACCAGACAAAGCATTGCTCCAATGGGATTATCTTCTCAAGGCTATAATGGACATATTTTTTGGGATTCAGAACTTTGGATGTATCCTACGCTTTTAGCTTTACAACCAGATATGGCTAAGTCTTGCTTAGATTATCGTTCAGATCGTTTGCAAAAAGCCAAACAAAAAGCAACAATTTATGGCTATAAAGGCGCAATGTATCCTTGGGAATCTGATGATACTGGCGAGGAAGCTACACCTACATGGGCTTTGACAGGAATTTTTGAACAACACATTACAGCCGACGTATCTATTGCATTTTGGAACTATTACGCTTTAACTCAAGATAAATCTTGGTTGAAAAAAGAATGGGCCGTTTTGAAAGAAACTGCAGATTTTTGGGTAAGTCGAGTAGTTAAAAACCAAGATGGAAGTTTTTCTATATTGAATGTAGTTGGGGCTGATGAATATGCGCAACATGTTGATGATAATGCTTTTACAAATGCTTCTGCTATTGAATCTTTAAAAAATACTATTAAAGCTGCGAAAATCTTAAATGAACCAATTAATCCCAAGTGGGCGGAAGTGTCAGAAAAATTAGCAATTCATAAAGAAAATGGAATAACCCAGAATTATAAAGGATACAAAGGACAGATGATAAAGCAAGCCGATGTGAATTTATTAGCATACCCTTTACATGTTATTACAGATAAAGCGCAAATTGAAAAAGATCTAGAATATTATGCGGGGAAAATTGATCCAAAAGATGGTCCGGCTATGGCTTCTGGAGTTTTATCTGTTTTATACGCGCGATTGGGTGATAAAGAAAAAGCATATAACTATTTTGTAAAATCCTATTTACCTAACAGTCGCCCTCCTTTTGGTGTGTTTTCTGAATCGGCAAATAGTAATAATCCTTATTTTGCAACAGGCGCCGGTGCTATGCTTCAAGCTGTAATTTATGGTTTTGGAGGTGTGGAACAAACAGATCAAGGATTGAAATACAACAAGGGACTTTTACCAAAAAAATGGAAGTCTTTAAAAATTATAGGAATTGGAGTTGATAATAAAACAATAACAATAGAATAATAGTAAAACAATTTTTTGAGCCATCCATTCCGGGTTTTTAATCATAGGTATTTGATTTAAAATCCGAAATGGGTGGCTTTTTTTTATGGTAAATAATAAAAATATTTTTAATTTAACTTTTTTGAGATGCGAAAAGTTAAATTAAGACTTTACAATCAGATGTTTAGCTTAATTCTGCTTGATTATGATCTTTTCTTAATATATTTAATTTTGTGAAATATTCATAAATAACGCATTTCCATTGAAGAATAGTCAGCATTTTTTTTAAAGTAGTATTTTTTTTAATAAATGTGTAAATCTTTATTCCTGCAAAACAAGTTGAAATTTAAGAATAGATATTTTTTTGTTTGTTTTATTATATTATTTATAACTTTACTATTAATATTTTGAAGTATATGTTTTTAAAAACGAAAACGTTTTCGGCTTAACGAAAACGTTATAGTTGTATAAAATCCTAATATTATCACAAAATTATAACTATGTTTGATATCAAAATTAAAACAAACCAATCAAAAAATTATTAACCAACTTATTTATTACGTATGAAAAATAGTCTACTTAAAGGCTTGATGGTGTTTCTAACGATGCTGTGTGCCAGTTTGACTTATTCGCAAGATGTGTCAGGTACGGTATCTGACTCTAGTGGTCCTCTTCCAGGGGCTTCTATATTAGTAAAAG
Source organism: Flavobacterium sp. CG_9.10 (assembly GCF_015752245.1). Classification (NCBI taxonomy): domain Bacteria; kingdom Pseudomonadati; phylum Bacteroidota; class Flavobacteriia; order Flavobacteriales; family Flavobacteriaceae; genus Flavobacterium; species Flavobacterium sp. CG_9.10. The sequence continues at coordinate 91,166 of NZ_JADOVD010000006.1, read as the reverse complement.
GAACAACTAGCGGAGCACAAACAGATCTTGATGGAAAATTTACAATCAGAAACGTTGGACCAAATGCGGTTTTAGTTTTTAGTTACATAGGTCTTAAAACTCAAGAAGTAAATGTAGCTGGGAAAACTTCAGTAACGGTTCTGTTAAAAGAGGATTCAGCTGAATTAAAAGAAGTAGTGGTTATAGGTTATGGAACTGTTAAAAAGAAAGACGCTACGGGTGCAGTTGACCAAATTAGCTCAAAAAGTTTTGACAATATTTCTGCAGCTTCACCTGCAGATTTGTTAAAAGGTAAAACCGTAGGGGTTCAAGTAACTTCCTCAAGTGGTGAGCCGGGAGCTGGAGTATCTATTAGAATTAGAGGAAATTCCTCAATTCGTTCAGGGAATGGACCTCTTATTGTTATTGATGGTGTACCACAAGAAGGCGGAAATGTTTCCTCTGGCGGTAGTGATATTGGTTTAGGAAGTTCTAGTGCTAGAAACCCGCTTAACTTTATTAATCAAAACGATATTGAAAGTATGAGTATTCTTAAAGACGCTTCTTCAACAGCTGTTTATGGTTCTCGTGGAGCAAATGGGGTAATCGTTATTACAACTAAAAAATCAAAATCTAAAGAACCTGAACTTACTTATAGTACTTCTTTTCAATCAAGCAAATATAGCAGCGATTTAGATGTAATGAGTGCTGGAGAGTATGTTGCTTTAGGCGGTACAGATAGACTTTCAAGAGGGTACAACTGGAAAGATGCAATCCTTCAAAAAGGTTCTGCTATAAATCACGATTTGTCTTTTTCTAAATCTACAGATAATTCAAGCACGAGGGTTTCCTTTGGTGCAAGTAACTCAGATGGGATTGTTAAAAATACAGGTTTAGACAAATATACTGCTTCCTTATATAATTCAAATGATTTTTTTGGAGGCGCTTTAAAAGTAGAATCAAGAATCTTATATGCAGGACTAAAGGATCGAGCTACATTAACTTCTAACAATGTAGGTTACGTTGGAAATGTTATAGGAACCGCTTTATACTGGGATCCTACTTTGCCTATTTATAATGCAGACGGAACTTATTATTCACGCGGAAATAACGGTCCTCAAGGACCAGTAGATGATGATTACCTTAATCCTGTACAATTGCTAAATTCATATAATGATTATACAAATACAAATAAAATTATAGGTAGTATTAACTCAATTGTAAAAATCAACAGTCATTTAAAATATCAGTTCTTATTTGGTATTGAAAATTCTAATTCTACAAGAAAAAGCCAATTATCACCCTCAATTCATATAAAAGATGTGGCACAAGCGACACAAGGTGGGGTTAAAAAATATGGAGCGGCACAAATTTCTGAGCAAAGTAGATTTAATAAAACTTTTGAGCACACGTTAAATTATAACAATTCTTTTGGAGATAATTTTACTTTAGACGCTTTGTTAGGGTACTCGTACTATGATTATAATGCAAGTGGCCTTAATGCAAGTGGTAAAGGATACGATGCTGCTCAAACCAATTTAATTGATAATATTGAAGGAGGATTTCAACAGGAGTATAGAGCAGATTCTTTTAGAAATAGAAGTGAATTGCAATCTTATTTTGCTAGATTCAATGCTACTTTGTATAAAAAATTGATTGTAACTGCAACTATTCGTAGAGACGGTTCTACAAAACCAGGTGTTAATGCCAAATATGATAATTTCCCATCTGTGGGTGTTGCCTACAAAATTGTTGAAAACAAAGAAGGCTTGCTTAACGATTTCAAAATTAGAGGAAGTTATGGTATTACTGGTAATCAAGAATTCCCTACAAACTCAGCTGTTGCAAGATCGTCGTATGGTTTAAATGGTTCATTGAATCTTGACAGTAATGGTAACTCTGATTTAAAATGGGAGACTACGACATCAAGCGGTGTTGGAGCAGATTTTACCTTGCTAAATAACAGATTGAATGGTACGTTTGATTATTATATGAGAGATACTAAAGATCTTATTTTCCCGATTCCATCAGCGGCTACACAACCTGGACCACCATCGCCTCGTTACAAAAACTTACCTGGTAATTTAATCAACAAAGGATTTGAGGTTTCTTTAGGATATAAAGTAATAGACAAAGAAAATTTCACTTGGGATGTTTCAGGTAATGCTTCTTTCCAAACTAATAAAATGACTAATTTCGCTGGTTTCTTGCAGACAGGAGCTATAAATGGTCAAGGATTGTCTAATGCCTATGCAGAAGTAATTACTAATGAAAAACCTATTTATTCTTATTATATTTATGAATTTAGAGGGTATGCCGCAGATGGTTCATCAATTTATGCTGATGCCGCTGGAAATGACTCAGGTCTTGGGACCGCATCTAAATCTATATTAGACAAACAACCATTACCAAAAATGAACCTTGGTTTTTCCACCAGCTTGACCTTTAATAACTTTGATGCTGCGGTTTCATTTTATGGTGCTTTTGGTCATTATATATATAACAATACAGCAAACGCCTATTTCTTTAAGGGCGCTTTCTTAGGAGGTAAAAATGTGACTTCAGAGGTAGCTTCATCTGCACAAGCACAAGGGGATCCTAACTCCCCATCTACTAAATATTTAGAAAAAGGAGATTTTTTACGTATGGGTAACTTATCTTTTGGTTATAGTTTCAGAGGAGCGGCAGTATTAGAAAAGGCGAAAATTAAATCTGCTCGTTTATTTGTAAACGGATCTAACTTGTTATTATTTACTAAATACAAAGGATTTGATCCTGAAGTAGATACTGACAAACAATTGGGAGGTGTACCTTCTGCAGGTATGGATTATTTAGCTTATCCTAAAGCGAAAAGTGTGTCGGTCGGACTTAATGTAACGTTTTAATTTTAAAAAAAATGAAAAAAATAAGATTTATAAAAGGCTTATTATTTGTTAGTACTTTAACTCTAGCAGTGGGTTGTACTAATTTAAATGAGGAAGTATTAGATGGTGTACAGATAAAATCATCTACAGGAGCTTCAGGCTCTGTAAACACGGGTGCTTTGTTAGCAAAGACCTATGAGGGTTTGAGAGATTTTAATGGACAAGGAGGGGTGTTTACCTTAGACGAAATGTCTACAGATGCTCTAGCAGGCCCTACTCGTGGTGGGGACTGGGACGATAATGGAGCGTTGAGACAAATGCACACACACACCTGGGCGCCTGATCATATTGAGGTAAAAAGTGCATGGAACTCATTATTATCTAACGTGTATAACTGTAATGTTATAATTGAACAAGGGGGTACTGCCTCTCAAATTGTAGAAGCTCGTTTTTTACGTGCATTTTATTATTATAATGTGGTCGATTTGTTTGGTCAAGCACCCTACAGACCAGCTGGTTCTCCACTTGAGGATGATCCTAAAGTGTGGACAAGAACTGAAGCAACAAAATTTTGCATTGATGAGCTAGAAGCAGTTATTGGCGGTTTGCCAGCACGTGTAGCAGGAGATGCAAGTATTGCGAGTAAAGATGCGGGTCATTTCTTGTTAGCAAAATTGTATTTGAACAAAGCTGTTTTTGAATCAGCAGATGCTTCCGGTGCTATTACTTTTGCTGCAGCTGACATGACCAAAGTAGTACAGCACATTGATGCAATGACTAACACATTAGCTTCGAATTATTGGAAAAATTTTGCTCCTGATAACAACACTTCTAATGAAATTGTTTTTAGTTCTAAAAACATTCAAGGAGGCGCCGGCGGAAATACCCAGTCCAGATGGAGAATGTCTCAACATTACAATCAAACTCCAGGAGGTTGGAATGGTTTTGCTACCGTAGCAGAATACTACGATAGATTTGGAACTGCAGATGCTCGTAGACAATATTCTACACCGCAAATTATTGCCGATTTTGGGAATCCTGCTGGTTTTCAAATTGGTCAGCAATATGCTCCAGGAGGAGTTACTCCTCTACTTGATAATCCTGGTATTCCTTTAGTATTCACTAAGGCTTTAACTTTGATTACAAGTGGTCCTACTCTTAGAACTGCGGGTATTCGTGGTGAAAAATACATACCAGATAATGCCAATTTGAATTCTCCTGATAATGATTTAGTTATTATGCGTTATTCTGATGCTTTATTAATGAAAGCTGAAGCTATTGCTAGAGGTGGTTCAGGAACTGTAGGTGCCATTATGACAAATATTGCAACTCGTGCTGGTGTGACTGCAGCACCTGCAACTCTTGATGGAATTTATGCTGAAAGAGGACGTGAATTATGGTGGGAAGGTTGGAGAAGAAATGATATGATACGTTTTGGTAAATTCTTAGCAGTTAGAGAATTGAAACCATATGTTTCAGACAAAAAATATATTTTATACCCTATTCCAGCGGATGCATTATTTAATTCTAATTTAAAACAAAACCCTGGTTATTAAGATTTGTTTACTATTAATTATTTTGTGAGTTAGTTAGTTATAAAGAGGGTAATTTATTACCCTCTTTATTTTTTTACCCCTATACCATTTCTTTTAACATTGTTTCCTTAAATATTTAAATTCGTATGCCTGTTAATTACATCATTTTGCAACAATTTTTTATTGAAAGGGCTTCTAATTAGTTCGTTTTTAATTTTTTTATATAATCATTATTATATAAATTGCTCACTTCTAATTACCAAATCAAATAGTTATAAATATGTTTAATCGTATTTTTTTATTTCTTCCTCTTCTTTTTATTTTTTCAAATTGTTCCAAAGAAAATTCAGAAAAGAAAGACGCTTTATTCTCTAAACTTGAGGCTTCAACTACCGGAATAAATTTCGTCAACGAAGTCAAAAATGGTGAGGAAATGAACATATTCAAATACCGTAATTTTTACAATGGTGGTGGCGTCGCTATTGGAGATATTAACAATGACGGTCTTTCTGATGTTTATTTTACCTCAAACCTTGGAACAAATAAACTCTATTTGAACAAGGGAAACTTTAAATTTCAAGACATTTCTAAAAAAGCTGGCGTTGAGGGAAAAAAATCATGGTCCACTGGAGTAGTGATGGTCGATATTAATGCCGACGGATTTCTTGATATTTATGTATGTAATGCGGGTAATACAAAAGGCGATAAGCAAAAAAATGAACTTTTCATCAATAATGGCAATGGCACTTTTACCGAAAAAGCAGATCAATATAATCTTGCTGACTCTGGTATAACAACTCATGCCGCGTTTTTTGATTATGATAAAGATGGAGATTTAGATTGTTATATCTTAAATAATAGTTTTATCCCCGTAAGCAGTTTAAATTATTCAAATAAGAGAGATTTGCGTGACAAAGATTGGGATGTTAATGATATTCTAAAAGGAGGCGGTGATAAATTATTGCGAAACGATAATGGAAAGTTTATCGATGTAAGTGAAGCATCTGGAATCTATGGAAGCTTAATTGGTTTTGGTCTTGGCGTTACAGTTGGTGATGTGAATGGCGATTTATATCCAGATATTTACATTTCGAATGATTTTTACGAACACGATTATTTATACATAAACAATAAAAACGGAACGTTTACAGAACAAATTCAAGGTTGGGCTTCTCATATAAGTCAATCCTCCATGGGTGCTGATATGGCTGATGTTAATAATGATGGGACAGCAGATATTTTTGTAACGGATATGTTACCTGAACATGATGAACGTTTAAAAACGACCACCAATTTTGATAATTATGATCTGTTTTCGAGGAAATTAAGTATGGACTTTTATAATCAATATATGCAAAACACTTTGCAGATTAACAATGGTAGTAATCAATTTTTAGAAATTGCAAATTATGCAGGAGTTGCAAAAACAGATTGGAGTTGGGGCGCTTTGCTTTTTGATATGGACAATGATGGTTATAAAGACATCTATGTTTGCAATGGTATTTATCATGATTTAACGAATCAGGATTTTGTTGATTTTTTTGCTAATGATGTCCTTCAAAAAATGGTGATTACCGGCAAAAAAGATGATATGGAAAGCATAATCAATAAGATGCCGAGCACACCAATCCCAAACTATGCTTTTAAAAATAATAAAAATTTAACTTTCACCAATGAAGCGCAAAACTGGGGATTAGATATACCAAGTTTTTCAAATGGTGCGGCATACGGGGATTTAGACAATGACGGGGATTTAGATTTGATTGTCAATAATGTCAACATGGAAGCGTTTGTTTATAAAAATAATTCGGAGAAAAATAAAAAAAATCATTTTGTAAAAGTTAAGCTAAAAGGAGATAATCAAAATAAATTTGGAGTAGGAAGTGTTGTGGAATTATTTTCGGGCAAAGAAATTTTAAGACAAGAATTGATTCCTTCAAGAGGTTTTCAATCTTCTATCGATTATGTAATGACTTTTGGAATTGGAACAAAAAAAATTGATTCTTTACAAGTAATTTGGCCAAACAGTAAATTTCAAACGATTAAAAAGATCTCAAGTAATTCTACCATCAAATTGAATATTGAGAATGCTAAATTAAATTATACTCCTAAAAGTATTGCGTCGAAGAAGTTGTTCTCTGAGAAACCAACTACCTTTTTAGCACACAAAGAGAATGATTATATCGATTTTGATTATGAAGGTTTAATTTCAAAAGAGCTTTCTCAAGATGGGCCTTCATTGGCTCTAGGAGATATTAATGGAGATGGGAATGATGATGTATTTATTGGTGGAGCCAAAGGAAATCCGGGGAAAATTTATCAAAATAAAGGAAATGATAATTTCAGTATTACTACTCAAAAGGATTTAGATAGCGATGCAAATTATGAAGGTACAGCCGCTAGTTTCTTTGATGCCGATAACGATGGCGATCAAGATTTAATGGTGGGTTCCGGTGGAAATGAAAAAGCAGATCAAGCCAATTATAAAAATCGCTTGTATCTAAATAATGGAAAAGGTGTTTTCGTAAAAAGCAAAACTATCATTCCAACAAATAATAATAACGTGTCAGTAATTGCCGCAAATGATTTTGATAATGATGGTGATATCGATGTGTTTATTGGTAGCCGAAGTGTGCCAGGCGTTTACGGAATCGATCCAAAACAGTTGTTATTAGAAAATGATGGAAAAGGAAATTTCACCAATGCAACAGATAAAAAAGCGTTCAAACTTAATGAAGTTGGAATGATAACCGACGCTGTTTGGGAAGATATCGATAATGACGGTAAAAAAGATTTAATTATTGTTGGGGACTGGATGTCTCCAAAAATTTTCAAAAATACGGGAAGAAGATTGGTGGAATTCAAATCAAATCTCAGCAGCTATCACGGTTTTTGGAATGCTGTAAGTTGTGTGGATTTGAATAACGATGGTAAAAAAGATTTGGTTTTGGGTAATAAAGGAACGAATACTTCCTATTCAGCGTCAAAAACGAATCCGATGAAAATGTTTGTAAATGATTTCGATAATAACGGAACTATTGAGCAAATTACGACCCGAACAATTGATGGGAAGGATATTCCAATTCACTTAAAGCAGGAATTAGCCAAACAAATTCCGTTGATAAAAAAGAAGAATTTAAGTTATGCGGATTATTCTAAAAAATCTTTTCAGGAGTTGTTCGTGAAGGAGGTGATTGATAACTCAATTCAAAAAACAGTTAATATTCAAGAAAGTGTCATTGCCATTAATAAAGGAAACGGCAAATTTGAAGTGAAAGCATTGCCTAAAGAAGTTCAGTTTTCTTGTGTAAACACGATATGCACCTTGGATGTGAATAAAGATGGAGTTTTGGATTTGATTTTAGGTGGTAATCAATATGGATTCAAACCTCAATTTTCCAGACTAGATGCTAATTATGGAAGTGTACTTTTAGGAAATAAAAAGGGAACTTTTTCATGGTTGCCTTATGCCAATTCAGGTTTCTTTATAAAGGGAGAAGTAAAGCATGTTAAAGGAATAAAAAACAAGAATAATATTAATTCGATTATTGCTGTTGTTAATAATAGCACTCCTAAAATATTTAAATGCAATGAATAATTTTCTTAAAATAGTATTAGTTTCATTGCTGATTGTTGGTTGCTCCAAAAAACAAGATCATTTGTTTGAAAAACTGTCACCGGAGAAAAGTAGTATCACATTCAATAATCAGTTAGACCCATCAAAAAACATTTCTATTTTAGATTATCTCTATTATTATAATGGAGGAGGAGTTGCATTGGGCGATATCAACAATGATGGTCTTGCGGATATTTATTTCACTTCAAATCAAGGTAAAAATAAATTGTATCTGAACAAAGGCGGGAATAAATTCGAAGACATTACTGCCAAAGCTGGAGTTGAAGGACAGAGTGATTGGAACTCCGGCACCGTAATGGCCGATGTAAATGGTGATGGGTTTTTAGATATCTATGTTTGCGCGGTTGTGGGTATCAATGGTTTTGAAGGTCATAATGAATTATTTATAAATAACAAGGATAATACTTTTACTGAGAGTGCAGCACAATATGGATTAGATCTTGATAATTATAGTTCTTCTGCGGCGTTTTTTGATTTTGACGGAGATGGAGATTTAGATATGTATCTGTTAAACCATGCTGTACATTCTGAATCGTCTTTTGGGAATGCCGAAATTAGAAACAAAAGAAACTATGAATGTGGGGATAAATTGTTTAGAAATGACAACGGAAAATTTGTTGATGTAAGCGAGAAAGCTGGCATTTTTGGCGGCGCAAATGGATATGGTTTAGGATTGGCTATTTCCGATTTTAATTTGGATGGATATCCCGACATTTACGTTTGTAATGATTTTCACGAAGACGATTATTATTACTTGAATAATGGTGATGGGACTTTTACTGAAAGTTTGAAAAAACATTTTGGGCATACCAGTAGATTTTCCATGGGTGTAGATGTAGCCGATATTAACCATGATGGTTTTCCGGATATTATGACTTTGGACATGCTTCCTGAAGATGAGAAAGTTTTGAAATCTTCATTAGGAGATGATAATGTGCAAATGCTCAAATTGAGAACTGAAAAATTAGGATATCATTATCAGTATACCAGAAATATGTTGCAATTGAATCAAGCTGGAAATAATTTTAAAGAGACTGCATTATTAAGTGGGGTTGCAGCTACTGATTGGAGTTGGAGCGCATTATTTGCTGATTATGATCAGGATGGAGAACAAGATTTATTTGTATCTAATGGAATTCCAAAGCGACCGAACGACTTAGATTATGTAAAATATTATTCTAACGATCAAATAAAAAACAAAATCGCCACCACCAAATTGTTAGATAAAGAAGCATTGAAAAAGATGCCCAAAGGCAATGTAACGAATTACGTTTTTCAAGGCTCAAAAGATTTAGTGTTTAATAATAGATCTAGCGATTGGATTGAAAATGATTCGATTATTTCAAATGGGAGCGGTTATGCTGACATTGACAACGATGGAGATTTAGATGTTATCACCAATAATTTAAATAGCGTCGCATCAGTATACATTAATAAAACAGATAAAAATGCCAATTATTTGAAATTGAAACTTCGTTTTGGAGGGAAAAATACTTTTGGGATTGGGACAAAAGTGATCTCTTATACGAAAGGAAAAAGACAATTTAAAGAGTTGCAAACAACCCGAGGTTTTCAATCTTCATCAGAGCCAATAATTCATTTTGGATATGGCAAAATCACAAAAGTAGATTCGTTAGTAGTCATTTGGCCGGATAAAACGTATCAAACTGTGAAGGATGTAAAAACCAATCAGACATTGACAATAAAAGCTAATGCTAACAGAAAAACTTTTGATTATAATAGATTACATCCTACCATTTTACCCATTTTTAAAAAGATAGAAACTAATTTGGGAATTAATTTTACCCATCAAGAAAATGATTTTATAGATATTCTTGTTCAAAAATTAATTCCTTATCAACGTTCTGACAGAGGTCCAGCAACCGCAATTGGAGATTTGAATGGAGATGGAAAAGAGGATATATTTTTTGGTAGTTCAAAAGATAAAAAAGCAGTTCTTTATCTTCAAAACGCGAAAGGGTTTTCTAAGAAATTATTTAATGAAATTGACAATGATTCAATCTTTGAAGATGCGTCAGCAGTAATTGGGGATTTCAATAATGATAAAATAAATGACTTATTTGTAGCTTCCGGCGGAGGGGAAAATGCATCTAATTTGCAAGACCGACTGTACTTAGCTAAAAATGGTCAATTTGTTAAATCAACAGTACCAAAGTTAACTCAAAACGCTTCAGTTGTTAAAACTTTCGATTACGATAAAGATGGAGATTTAGATATTTTTGTGGGTAATAATTCCTTGAATAATAGATTTGGAAGCACATCAGTTTGTTATTTATTGAACAATAATAAAGGGGTTTTTACGGTCGTTCAAAGTAAAGTTTTTTCAGGTATAGGAATGGTCACAGATGCCGTTGTGACCGATTTCAATAAGGACAAAAAACTGGATTTAATTGTTGTTGGAGAATGGATGAAACCAACTTTTTTCGCTAATACCAATGGGCAATTCAAGGATGTTACGGCAACCGTTTTCCCCGAAAAAAGCAATGGATTATGGCAGTCGATTATTCCTTTTGATATTAACCATGATGGTGATCTAGATTATTTGGTAGGGAATTGGGGAATGAATTCAAAATTTGTGGCTTCGCAAAATTTTCCAATGAAAATGTATTATGATGATTTCGATGAAAATGGCACATTTGAAACTATTGTTGCGATCGCAAAGAACAATCAATATTATACAACCGCAGGGTTAGATGAATTGGCTGAACAATTTAGTGGGTTAGTTAAAAAGAAATTTCACAGTTATAAATCATTTGCAGGCAAAACACTTGAAGAAGTTTTTGATCCTAAAATGCTTGAAAAAGCTAAACTCTATGAAGTACATAATTTGAAATCTGGTTATTTGAGAAATGACAAAGGAAAATTTGTTTTTGTTCCTTTTTCGAATAAAATGCAAGTAGCTCCAATTACTAGTTTTGTAAAATCTAATTTTGATTCAGATAATAAAGAAGAAGTTTTTGCTGCAGGAAATTATTTTGGAGTTTCGCCTTATCACAGTCGATTTGATGGATTTTCTGGAGCATTAATAAAAAGTGAAAAAACAATTTATATGGGAAATCAGGTAGGAATCGATTTAACTCAAAAGGCCGTTCGTCATTTAGACATTATCAATTTCAATGGTAAAAAGTATTTATTAATTACCATAAACAATAAACCAGCTGAAGTTTACGAACTGCCAACATCTTCAAATTAAGATGTGCTGCAATAAAATAGACTGGCCAATATTCCAAGTTCTTTATTCAAAATTTAGAAAAATTAAAACATTAAATTGAAAAACATGAAATTTAAATATATAACCTTAACAGCAATAATTTTTCTTTTTGTTTCCTGTAAAAAGGAATCCACTATTATTGTGAGCCCTGATGATTACGGCGCTTCTATTGATAATGTTACTCAAATTCTGATTCACGATATTTTTTCTCCACCGGTGGCCAGCAGGATTTATGCTTACCCAAATATTGCGGCTTTCGAGGTAATTGCACAAAACAGTAAAAAGTATGCAAGTCTGCAAGGTCAATTAAATGGATTAGATTCGATACCGGTTTTAGACCCGAAAAGTGGTGTAAATAAAAACGTGGCTGCACTTGTGGCACATATGGAAGTAAGTAAGGCATTAGTTTTTTCCGAAGAATTAGTGGAGAAGTTTAGAGATAGTTTGTACCAAAAATGGGGAAATGAAAACGAAAAAGAATTTGAAGTTTCTAAAGAATATGGACTAAAAGTAGCTGAACGCATCAAAAAATGGATGGGAAACGACAATTACAAACAAACCCGAACAATGCCAAAATTTTCAGTTTATACTAATCAACCAGGAAGATGGCAGCCTACTCCTCCAGCTTATATGGATGCGATAGAGCCGCATTGGGGAGAAATCAGAACGATGGCTTTGGACTCAGCTTCACAGTATAAACCGATACCGGCACTTCCTTTTTCGGTAAATAAGAATTCTCCTTTTTTCAAACAAGTACAAGAAGTGTACGACATCAGTCAGCAAATGCTAAAAAAAGGGGACTCTTCTGAGGAAATGAAAATGGCGCAATTCTGGGATTGCAATCCTTATGTTACAGTTAATCAAGGACACATGATGTTTGCCAAAAAGAAAATTACTCCAGGAGGACATTGGATGGGGATTGTAAAAATAGCCTGTAAGAAATCGAATGCTGATTTTGAAAAAACAGTTTATGCTTACACTAAAACTTCTGTGGGACTTTTTGATGCTTTTGTAAGTTGTTGGGAAGAGAAATTTCGCAGTAATGTTGTAAGGCCTGAAACTGTTATAAATCAAAATATTGATGAAAATTGGAAACCATTATTACAAACACCTCCATTTCCAGAATATTGTAGTGGTCACTCTGTTGCTTCGGCTTGTTCTGCAGCAATATTAACTTCTATTTTTGGTGATAATTTTGCTTATTTAGATGATACGGAATTGCCTTATGGATTACCAAACAGGAACTTTAAATCCTTTAATGACGCCGCAAAAGAAGCGGCAATGAGCAGGTTTTATGGTGGAATTCACTATAAGGCGGCGATAATAAACGGAATAACTCAAGGGAATAATTTAGGTAGTTTTATTGTTACCAAAATAAAAATGACCAAATAAATGACGGATAGAAAAAAAATTGCAGTACTACTTAGTGTTTTGTTTTCAATATTTTTATTTTGGTATTTATTAATAAAAAAAAGTGATTATTGTATATCATTTAAGGTTAATACTGCGACAGGAACGGTTTTTCAAGGTGTACAGGATTGGTCTGCATTAAGATTAGCAAATCAAAAAGAAAATTATACCACTTTGGAAAAGAGAAATTTTGATTTCATAAAGCAAGAAATGGAAAAAGAGAATATGCGTATGGAATATACTTGGGATATGAAATCCATAAATGATTCGGTAACTTCCGTAAGTGTTGGAATAAAGGATTTCAACAACAGTATTTACAATAGAATTACAGCTCCTTTTTTCAGCACGGAGTTTAAATTAGATCAAATCCAAAAAATAACAGAATTTAAAAATGGGGTAAATGACCATATTAAATTCTTTAAAGTAAAAATTGATGGAGAAGGAAGTTCTGAAGAAACATTTGTTGCCTATATAAAACTTAAAAGTGTTTTGCAGGAAAAAGCACAAACAATGATTATGAATGACAACATAATTACAGAATTTATAGAAACTAATAAAATTAAAATAGTAGGAACACCGTACTTAGAAATCGAAAGTTGGAATCTTGATAAAGAAACCGTCAATTTTAATTATTGTTTTCCGATTGCCAAAAACACAAAATTTATTCCAAATGAAAAAGTAAAATTCAAAACAATCCCTGCTATAAAAGGATTAAAGGCTTCTTATTTTGGAAACTTCAGAACTTCTGACAGAGCGTGGTTTGCTTTGTTAGATTATGCCAAAAAACACGATTATAAATTAGAAAATAAACCTTTAGAGCATTTTCTTGCAAATCCTTTCAATGGAGGAAATGAATTGGAATGGGAAACGCAAATCATCATTCCTTTCGCTTCAAAATAAAGATTGATTTTTAAAGGATTTTAACATTTCGAAAACGTTTTCGGTTATACCGAAAACGTTTTTTATTTATTTAGTAATTGAATTGATGTTTTTAAAATTAAATTTAATAAAAATATCTAACCAACCAACCAAGTAAAGAACCCGAATGAATTTGAAATTAAAATTGAGTTTTTGGCAGATAATCAATATGAATGTTGGTTTTTTTGGCATACAATACAGCTTTGGCTTGCAACAAAGTGCTGTCAATCCTATCTATGATTTTTTACATGCAAGTCCAGATCAAATTCCGATACTAAATCTTGCAGGCCCTTTAACTGGTTTATTGATTCAACCTATAATTGGAGCAATGAGTGATAAAACTTGGCATCCAAGATGGGGAAGGCGGAAACCGTATTTTTTTATTGGAGCTATAGTTTGTAGTATCGCTTTATTTCTATTCCCATTTAGCAGTTCATTGTGGATGGCGGCTGGTTTGCTTTGGATTCTGGATGTTGGTAACAATACAGCAATGGAGCCTTATCGTGCTTTTATTGCCGATACACTAAACGAAGACCAGCAGCCTGTAGGCTTTCAGGCGCAAAGTTTTTTTACCGGTTTCGGGCAGTTTTTGGCCTATATTTCTCTTTTTCTATTTCCAATTGTTTTCGTTGGTTACACTGGATCATTGCCTACTTGGATCTATGCGTCCTTTTTTCTGGGAGCGGTACTTTCAGTGTCTTCCATTTTGTGGAGTATGAGCAAGACAAAAGAGATTCCGCCAACAGAAGCAGAATTGGCAATTTTAAAAGCAGAGAAATTAAATATTTTTTCCCCTTTTATTGATATTTATAAAGCGGTTCTAGAGATGCCAACCGTTATGTGGCAACTGTTTTTGGTTTATTTATTTCAGTGGTATGCTATGATGTGTTATTGGCAAAATAATTCAAAAAGTATTGCTTTGTCCGTTTGGAATGTAACTCCGATGAATGCGGTAGGCTACGAAAAAGCGGTTGAATGGAATGGATTGATTGGTGCTTTTGGGTTTATAGTTACTTTTTCAATTGCCTTTTATTTGGCAAAATTAGCCAAAAAACATGGTGCTAAAATGATTCATTTTGTCTGTCTACTATTTGGAGCTGTTTCATTTTTGGTTTTTCCAATTGTACATAATCAATACGTATTTTTTGCAGTGGTTATTGGCTACGGAATTGCTTGGGCAAGTATGATGGGAATTCCATATTTAATGGTAGTTTCTGCGATTCCTAAAGAAAGGTATGGCGTTTATATGGGCATTATTAATATGATGATTGTTATCCCAATGATTATCCAAAACCTATCATTTGGTTATATTTTAAAGAATTTCTTAGATAACGATCCCCGTCAAGCAATCAGTTTTGCGGGCGTTTTAGTACTCATCGGCGCTTTTTGCACCCTTTTGATTAAAAGTAAAAAAGTTTTACCACAATAATATGAATAGTGATTTGAATTATACAAAAGCCATTGAGCTGCTCCAGAAAGTATCTTCAAGCGAAGGTTTTCTTGCGAGTGCCCAAAATATTTCCAATTATAAAAGAGTCTGGGCTCGCGATGGTGTGATTTGTGGATTGGCAGCTTTGGCTTCCGGCGATGAAAAATTAATTGAAACATTCCGTAAAACATTAGAAACATTAGCTAATAACCAACATCATAACGGAACGATTCCTTCTAATGTAATGACAAATGGCGACCAAGTGGAAGTTAGTTATGGCGGATTGGCAGGAAGAGTTGATGCGGTGACTTGGTTCGTAATTGGGATTTGTCAATATGCCTATTACACAAAAGATATCGCTTTCGTGGCAAAATACGATACTGAAATTGAAAAATGTTTTGCGCTCTTAGAAGCTTGGGAATTCAATAATAGAGGACTTTTGTATGTGCCTCTTTCAGGAAATTGGGCGGATGAATATATTACGGATGGTTATGTTTTATACGATCAATTGCTTCGGATTTGGGCTTTAAAAAGTTACAATCATTTTGCGCATGACGATTTAATTACAGACAAAATCAAAGCAATAATAGAACAACTTGAAATCAATTTTACTCCGAATTCAGTTGGTGAAAAATACCATGAACGAGCATACCATGAAGTAAATATTCAAAAATACATGCCCTGTTCATTTTCGCCGGCAGGATACAAAACGCAGTTTGATGCTTTTGCAAATTCTTTGGCTTTGTATTTAAACATTGGTTCTGAAGATTTTCAAAATGTTGTTTTAGAATATTCATTGGCACTCAAAGATGGAATGCCTTTACAACTGTTACCCGCTTTTTGGCCCCCAATAAAAGAGAGTGATTTAGACTGGAACTTACTTAAAAATAATTGTAAATACGAATTCAGGAATTACCCTAATGAGTTTCATAATGGAGGAAGCTGGCCGATGGTCAATGGTTTTTTTGGATTGGCATTACTTGCTAAAGAAAAAAATGATGAAGCTTCACGATTATTAAATGCCATAAATAAGGCCAATGCTGTGGAGGATTTTAGTTTCTATGAAAATTTTAACAGCGAAACCAAAGCACCGAACGGCGTTCCTTTTTGTGCATGGAGCGCAGCTGCAACAGTGATGTTGCATCAGAGTATCAATGCTAACTTTAAATTTTTAGTGTAAAGTGGAAAAAACAATAGATATACTATGTGTTGGCGAAGTACTGATTGATTTTATAGGTCATGAAGTAAATACATCAATTAATAGAACAAAGGATTACCATCGTTTTCTGGGTGGTTCACCTACTAATGTCGCTGTGAATGCTTCAAGATTAGGCTTGAAATCAGCTTTAATTGCTACTTGCGGGCAGGATGGTTTGGGCGAGTATATTGTTCGAAAATTAAAAGAGAATAATGTGATTACTACTCAAGTTAATAAACTAGAGGGTGTTCCAACTTCTATTATTCTTGTTTCCAAATCTTCTGGAACTCCAGATTTTATTCCATATCGAGAAGCGGATTATCAGATTGCACAAAGCCAAATTACAGATGAATTACTGGGAAGTGCTAAAATATTTCACACAACTTGTTTTGCATTAAGCAAAAATCCAGCCCGAACAACTATTCTAGAAAGTGCTAAAAAAGCAAAAGAGTTAGGATTACAAACGAGCATCGATATCAATTTTTCGGAAAGAATATGGTCAGATAGAGAAGAAGCAAAAAATGTTTTGAAGGATTATCTAGCTACAAATCCTTTGGTGAAATTAAGCGAGGACGATTGTTACCGACTTTTTGCGGAATCAAAAACAGAAGATTTTATTTTTGAATATTTTCATGGATTAGGTGCGGCAACTGTTTGTTTGACAAAAGGAAAGGACGGAGTTGTCTTGTCGAATACTGATTTTGGTATGTTTTATCAAAAAGCTTTGCCAGTCGAGGATATAAAAGATACCACTGGTGCTGGAGACGCTTTTTGGACGGGATTTTTATATGCGCAATTAGAACAAAAAAATCTCGAAGAATCCATTACGATAGCCCAGAAATTAGCAGTTCTCAAACTTCAAAATGTGGGGAGATTGCCGGAAAATATTAATTTTAGAGACTATTTGAATATCGAGTAGTAATTCTATTCAAGCCAAAAAACCAAAACCAAATATATACTAAATGAGAAAAAGTACGGTAAAAATAGCAATGTATCTAAACTACTTTGTGTTTGCAATCCTGTTGAACAGTGTTGGAATTGTAATATTAAAATCCCAAAGAAATTATGGTGTTGATGAATTGCAAGCGAGTATTTTAGAAGCTTTTAAGGATTTGCCTATCGCTATAGTTTCGTTTTTGATCGCTTCTTTTTTACCAAGAATTGGATATAAAAAGGCGATGCTTATTGGATTAGCATTGGTTTCTGTTGCCTGTGTGAGTATGTATTTTGGAAATTCATTTAACACCGCGAAATTGCTTTTTGCAACTGTGGGTGTTTCATTTGCTTTGATAAAAGTATCGGTATATTCACTTATTGGAACCGTGACAGATAATCAACAGGAACATAACAGCTTGATGAGTAGTATCGAAGGGGTATTTATGATTGGGATTGCGGTAGCTTATTTTTTGTTTCCAGCTTTCAATTCGGAAGGGAATCCAGACGCCTGGCTAAATGTATATTGGTTGTTAGCGGGAATTTCATTAGTGTCTTTTGGTTTTTTATTTTTTGCCAAATTTGAAAATCAAACTGAAATACCAGGAGTTGATTTAGCAGACGACTTCAAACAAATGTTCAAATTATTTGCAAAATTATTAACGATCGTATTTGTAATAAGTGCTTTCTTATTTGTCATGATAGAGCAGGGAATAATGTCTTGGCTACCCACTTTTAATAGTAAAGTGTTGCATCTCCCAGAGAATATAAGTATTATGATGGCAAGTATTTTGGCAATTTCATTGGCGATTGGCAGGCTTTTGGCTGGTGTGATAACTAAAAAAGTAAATTGGATTTGGGTGCTTAGCTTCTGTATTGTAATAGCAATGTTGATTGTGATTTTTGTGCTTCCAAAAACAGTTGGATTGGATGTAAAAGAAATCAATTCGCTTAGCGATATTCCATTAATTGGATTTGCTTTTCCGCTGGTTGGACTTTTTATAGCACCAATATATCCACTTTTGAATTCGGTTGTTTTAAGTGCATTGCCCAAAAAACTGCACAGTTCCATGACTGGATTGATTGTTGTTTTCTCCGCACTTGGAGGAACTCTGGGTTCTAGAGTTATTGGGTACTTATTCAAAAATGAAGGTCCTGAAAATGCATTTTATTATACTTTGATTCCTATGTCCTTATTGCTTGTTTCTTTCTTTATATTGAAGAAACTTACTTCGGACAGTACTCAAGTTTTGCATGTTAAAAACGTTAGTCATTAATCGTATTAAAATCATATAATTTTAAATGAAATTCTTACTCAACATAGACAAGGTGTTCCATGAACTCCTGCTTCAAGAAGATACCGATCAAGATAAAAAAATTACAAAAGACGATGAAGGCCCTAAAAAATTTGTTTTAGTTGATGAAAAAACAAAACAGGAGCAGGCTATTGAAGGAACCTACCATTTGTCGAATTTACTTCAAGAATTAGCACTGCTCAAAGAAAGTAAAATTGAAATGGGTGAAGTTGATTTGAACCGAATTCAGGAAAATCCGGTGGAACGAATTTCAAGAAAAATAAGAGATGATTATTGGAATGAACTCACGCGTACGATTGATAAAAAAGGTTTAGCTCAGATTCTTCAAGATGAAAAAACAGCGAATGAAGTTCCAACGCTTTATGTTGCTGCGAAAGACAAACAAGGAGTTGCTTATTTTCAGGGATTGGAGAAAGAACTTCAGAATTTTAAAGTAGCGGTTTTGCCCGAAAATTATTCGATGGAATATGTGGATACTTTAAATACAAAACCAGGGATTTTAGCTTTGGCTTTAGAACAAAAATTATACAGTTTGCAAGGAGTTCCTTTCGTAGTTCCAGGCGGAAGATTTAATGAAATGTATGGCTGGGATAGCTATTTTATAGGTGTTGGTCTGTTAATAGATAACCAACTTGAAAAAGCAATGGCTATTGCCGAGAACTTCAAGTATCAAATCATACATTACGGAAAAATCCTGAATGCAAACCGAAGTTATTACCTGACAAGAACACAACCACCATTGTATTCTTCGTTATTAATTGAAATTGTAAAACAAAAAGTACCAAATCATGAATGGTTAAAAAGCCATCTGGAAGCGGTTATTTTAGAGTACAATACCGTTTGGATGGCGCCAGGAAACCGATTAACGGAAACGGGTTTGAATCGATATAAAGCGGAAGGTGTAGGAATGCCTTTTGAAGTAGAACCAGGACATTTTGACGATGTTTTAGCGCCTTACGCAAAAAAATATAATTTGCCAATCAGAGAATTTGAAAAACAATATCTGGAAAGAAAATTAGTTGACGCAGATTTGGATATGTATTTTGTTCACGACAGAAGTCTACGAGAAAGCGGCCATGATACGACAGATAGACTTATAAATACGTGTGCAAATTTAAATTCGGTGGATGTAAATAGTTTTCTTTACAAATATGAAAAAGACATTGCTTATTTGATTAGGGAATATTTCAATAATGCTTTTCAAACGGGAAATATCAATTACACTTCCGGGGATTGGGAGCAAAAAGCCCAATTTAGAAAAGATAAAATCAATGAATTGTGCTGGAATGAAAAAGCAAGCATGTATTTTGATTATGATTTTGTAAACAAGAAACAATTTCCATTTGAAGCCGCCACCACATTTTTTCCTTTATGGGCAAAATTGTGCAGTGACGAACAGGCAAAAAAGCTGGTAGAAATAGCATTGCCTAAATTTTTTAAGACTGGCGGCATTACAGGAAGTACAAAATCAAGTAATGACGCTTTTGGAGATAAAGAGGCGCCACAAAGACAATGGGATTATCCTTTTGGGTGGGCGCCACACCAAATGTTGTTATGGGAAGGTTTAATTAATTATAAATTCTTTGACAAAGCGCAAGAAATGGTCTATAGATGGCTGTGGCTTATCACTAAAAATGCGGTAGAATACAACGGGACAATTCCTGAAAAGTTTGATTTAGAAATTAGTTCTCATAAAGTTTTTGCCGAGTATGGCAATGTAGGTACTGAATTCGATTATATCGCAAAAGAGGGATTTGGTTGGGTAAATGCTTCCTATCAATATGGTTTGCAAATTTTAAATGATACTTTCAAACAACAACTGAACAGGTTAACTTCTCCAGACGATTTATTTTAACAGTAAAAAAAATATATAAATTTGTCTTTTGTGTGTTATTTTTTTTAACTTTATGAATCAATAAATTTATTCAAGATGACTGTAAATCAAATATTAAGCACGAAAGGAAAGGAAGTTTTTTCAATAGTTTCCACTATTACTGTATATGAAGCTTTAAAGGTGATGGGTGAAAAAAATATTGGAGCAGTATTGATAATTGAAGAGGATGTGTTAAAAGGAGTTTTGTCTGAAAGAGATTATGCCAGAAAAATTGTTCTTAAAGACAAATCTTCAAAGAAAACGCATGTGAATGAAATAATGGAAACAGAAGTTTTTACAGTAAAGCCATCTGACAATTTGGATTATTGTATGGATTTGATGACTGCAAGACGAATTAGACATCTGCCAGTTTTAGAAAATAATGCGGTAATAGGGATAATCTCAATAGGGGATGTTGTAAAAGCAATCATTGAAGTTCAAAAGGAAACCATTCAACATTTGGATTCTTATATAAGCGGAAGTAAGTCGTAATTCAAAGGAAATTAAAAATTAAAATAGCTGCAAATTCTTGCAGCTATTTTAATTTTTACATTACAAACGAGAGCTGTTTTTTATAAAAGAATAGGATAATTGCTTACTTTTTAAGCTAAGTCACCTATCTTTGTAACCCAGAATAAAATTTAAAAAATGGACAAAAATAGCAAAAGAAGAGAGGCATTATTATACCACGCGAAGCCGACTCCAGGAAAAATACAAGTAGTTCCCACTAAGAAATATGCAACCCAAAGAGATTTGTCTTTGGCCTATTCTCCTGGTGTGGCAGAGCCATGTTTGGAAATAGCAAAAGATGTAAATAATGTATATAAATACACGGCAAAGGGAAATCTAGTTGCTGTAATTACAAACGGTACTGCAGTTTTAGGGCTTGGGGATATAGGTCCTGAAGCATCTAAACCGGTGATGGAAGGGAAGGGTTTGTTGTTTAAAATTTTTGCTGATATAGATGTATTCGACATTGAAATTGGAACTAAAGATATTGAAGAATTTATTCAAACCGTCAAAAATATTGCGCCAACTTTTGGTGGAATAAATCTGGAAGATATAAAAGCACCAGAATCTTTTGAAATAGAAAGACGATTGGTTGAAGAATTGAATATTCCCGTGATGCATGATGATCAACATGGTACTGCAATTATATCATCTGCGGCTTTATTGAATGCATTGGAATTAGCAAATAAAAAATCAGAAGATGTGAAATTGGTAGTTTCAGGAGCGGGTTCAGCAGCTCTTGCTTGTGCTGATTTGTATGTTTTATTGGGTGTAAAAATCGAAAGTATATTGATGTTTAACAGTAAAGGTCTCTTGACAAAAGACAACCCTTCATTGTCTGTTTTGCAGCAAAAATACGCTAAGGATATCAAATCCATGAGTCTTGAAGAGGCATTAGTAGGTGCAGATGTTTTCTTAGGATTGTCAACGGGAGATATTATGACTCCTCAGATGTTAATGGGGATGGCGGAAAACCCAATCGTTTTTGCGATGGCAAATCCAGACCCGGAAATAGACTATAACTTGGCGATAGCAACCCGTAAAGATGTTATTATGGCAACTGGACGTTCTGATCATCCTAATCAGGTAAATAATGTTCTTGGATTTCCATATATCTTTAGAGGTGCGTTAGACGTTCGAGCTACCAAAATAAATGAAGCAATGAAAATGGCAGCGGTGAGAGCGCTTGCTTTATTAGCTAAAGAATCAGTTCCAGAACAAGTAAATGTTGCTTATGGCGCAACTAAGTTGATTTTTGGAAAAGAATATATTATTCCAAAACCATTTGATCCAAGATTGATAACAATTGTTGCTCCGGCTGTTGCTAAAGCAGCGATGGACTCCGGAGTTGCTTTAAATCCTATCACAGATTGGAAAAAGTATGAAGAAGAGCTTTTAGATCGATTGGGGAATGATAACAAAATGGTTCGATTGATTACCAATAGAGCTAAAACGGATCCCAAAAGAATCGTTTTTGCAGAAGCTGATCATTTAGACGTGCTTAAAGCTGCTCAAATTGTATTAGAAGAAGGAATTGGTTTTCCAATTTTACTTGGAAACAAAGAAATTATTTCGGAATTAAAGGAAGAACTGGGTTTTGATGCTGATGTTCAAATCATTGATCCAAAAGAGAAAGAAGAAGAGTCTCGAAGAAATAAATTTGCTACAAAATATTGGTCTTCCAGACAAAGAAGAGGGATTTCATTATTGGATGCTCAGAAATTAATGCGCGAAAGAAACTATTTTGCGGCCATGATGGTCAATGAAGGGGAAGCGGATGCATTAGTGACAGGATATTCCAGAAGCTATCCATCAGTGGTAAAACCAATGTTGCAACTTATTGAAAAAGCTCATGGAGCATCTCTTGTTGCTACTACAAATATGATGATGACCAGCCGTGGACCAATGTTTTTATCAGACACGGCGATAAACATTAATCCAACTGCTGATGATTTAGCAAAAATTGCGATAATGACTGCAAAAACAGCTAAGATGTTTGGAGTTGAACCTGTAATAGCGATGATTTCCTATTCTAATTTTGGATCTTCAACCAATGAAAGCGCAGGAAAAGTGAGAGAAGCAGTGGCTTATTTGCATAAAAACCATCCAGAAATGGTTATTGATGGAGAACTTCAAGCTGATTTTGCTTTGAATCCAGAGATGTTGAAAGCGAAGTTTCCATTTTCTAAACTAGCAGGAAAAAAAGTAAATACTTTAATTTTTCCAAATCTTGAGTCGGCTAATATTACTTATAAGCTGTTGAAAGAATTAAATAAAGTAGATTCCATTGGACCTATTATGTTAGGGATGGGAAAACCAGTTCACATATTTCAATTAGGTGCAAGTGTCGAAGAAATGGTAAACATGGCGGCTATTGCTGTGATTGATGCACAAGAAAAAGAAAAGAAAAAACAAATATAATTTCGTTGCTTTTTGTCAATAATTGCATTTAAATAAAGGAGTTTAGTGAAATAATGTGCTAATTTTATTATATTTGGTAACAATATATTATAAAAAATGATAGCACATTTACAAGGAAAATTGGTAGAAAAGACACCAACACAAGTAATTATAGATTGTGGAGGTGTCGGATACCATGTGAATATTTCTTTACATACTTACTCGTTACTTCCAAATACGGACTTTATAAAATTATTTACACATCTTCAAATAAAAGAAGATTCACATACCTTATTTGGTTTTATAGAAAAATCGGAGAGGGAGATTTTTAGATTGCTATTATCAGTTTCAGGTATTGGGGCTAGTATTGCTAGGACTATGCTGTCTTCTTTAGATCCAAAACAAATTACGAATGCAATCGCATCGGGAGATGTGGTCACTATTCAATCTATAAAAGGAATTGGCAGTAAAACAGCGCAACGAGTAATACTTGATCTGAAAGAAAAAGTGTTAAAATTGTACGATTTAGATGAAGTTTCAATGTCACAGAGCAATACAAATCGAGATGAAGCGTTATCTGCTTTGGAGGTACTAGGTTTTGTGCGAAAAACTTCAGAAAGAATTGTTGAAAAAATCGTGAAAGAGGACCCCGAAGCCTCTGTAGAATCGATTATCAAAAAAGCTTTAAAAAACTTATAAAAGGTTCTAAAAAACACGAATTGTATGTATAAAATTTGTACTTTTTTGGTTGTTTTATTTTGTGGTTTTGTATCGCAAGCTCAGGTAAAACAGGAAGTCCAAGACACAACTAAAACTGGCTTTTCTGTAGGGAAAGTACAGCTTAAAGATCCTCAAAGTATACTTTCTTCCTATACCTATGACCCTGTTACGGATCGATATATTTACACTAATTCTGTGGATGGGTTTTCCATTAATTATCCGATTATTTTAACTCCAAAAGAGTATGAAAACTTAGTCTTGAAAGAATCAATGCGTGATTATTTCAAGAAAAAAGTGGATGCGATGGACGGAAAAAAGGAGGGTAGCGAAGCAGCAAAAAAAGATTTACTACCTAGGTATTATGTGAAATCAGGGCTTTTTGAATCCATTTTTGGAAGTAACACTATTGATGTGAAACCAACCGGATCTGTTGAAATGGATTTGGGACTTCGTTACACAAAACAAGATAATCCTTCCTTTAGTCCTAGAAACAGATCAAATCTTTCTTTTGATTTTAATCAAAGGATAAGTATGAGTTTAATGGGAAAAGTAGGAACGCGACTCAATGTAAATGCTAATTACGATACGCAATCCACTTTTGCTTTTCAAAATTTAATAAAGTTAGAATATGCACCTTCTGAAGATGATATTATTCAAAAAATTGAGGTTGGAAATGTAAGTATGCCTTTAAATAGCTCACTTATTCGAGGTGCTCAAAGTTTATTTGGAGTAAAAACACAGTTGCAATTTGGTAAAACTACTGTAACAGGAGTATTTTCTGAACAGAAATCACAAACCAAAAGTATAGTTGCTCAAGGCGGTGGTACAATTCAAGATTTTGATATTTTTGCTTTGGATTATGACAATGACAGACACTTTTTCCTATCACAATATTTCAGAAATAAATATGATGCTTCCCTAAAAAATTATCCATTTATTGACAGTAGAGTTCAAATTTCTAGGTTAGAGGTTTGGGTAACCAATAAACAAAATAGAGTCACGACTACCAATAATAATTTACGAAATATCATTGCACTTCAGGATTTAGGGGAAGGACAACTGACAGGCTTAGCTAATAATGACGTAGTAGTTTTAGATCCTGCAACGGGGATTTTTAATAATCCAGTCGATTCTCCTTCTGACAACTCGAATAATGATTATGATCCTGCACAAATAGCGGCCGGAAGCGGTTTGCTGAACAATAATATACGAGAAATAGTTACCTCTAACTCCGGTTTTAATGTAACGGTAAGTGAAGGTCAGGATTATTCTAAATTGGAAAATGCCCGAAAACTGAACTCTAATGAATACACTTATAATGCTCAATTAGGATATATTTCGTTGCAACAGCGACTTGCAAATGATGAAGTTTTAGCGGTGGCTTATCAATATACGATTGGGGATAAGGTATATCAAGTGGGGGAGTTTGGTAACGATGGTGTTGATGCGACTGTTGTAACAGGTACAACTCAATCGGATCAGGCAATTATTACCCAAAGTTTGATATTGAAAATGTTGAAAAGTAATTTGACCAATGTGAAAAATCCGGTTTGGAATTTGATGATGAAAAATATTTATCAAATCCCAGGTGCCTATCAAATAAAGCAAGAGGATTTTAGATTCAATATACTTTATACAGATCCTTCGGCTTTAAATTATATTACAGAAGTTCCAGGAAGCCCTTTTCCACCTAATCCATCACCAGAAAATAAAGTTGCCGAAACCCCTTTGCTAAAAGTGTTTAATTTAGACAAACTCAATTACAACAATGATCCTCAAACTGGAGGTGATGGTTTTTTTGATTTTATGCAAGGCTTAACTATCGATTCTCAAAACGGGAGAATTATATTTACAACCAAAGAACCTTTTGGAGAATTGTTGTTTTCTAAATTATCAAATACCGGTTCGGCAGAAAATTATAATGATGTTGGTACCTATAATCCAAATCAAAAGAAATACGTTTTTAGAAAC
The DNA here is from genome assembly GCF_015752245.1 of Flavobacterium sp. CG_9.10. NCBI lineage: Bacteria > Pseudomonadati > Bacteroidota > Flavobacteriia > Flavobacteriales > Flavobacteriaceae > Flavobacterium > Flavobacterium sp. CG_9.10. Next base: position 65,241 of record NZ_JADOVD010000006.1, on the reverse strand, counting down.
ATGTATCGTAACACGCAATCTGGCGCTTTACAGGATAGCGAGAAAAATAAGTTCTTATTAAGAGGGAAATACAAATCTACTGGCGGTGACGGAATCCCAATTGGAGCTTTCAATGTCCCTAGAGGCTCGGTGGTAGTAACTGCAGGGGGGAGAATTTTAGTGGAAGGAATTGATTATAGTGTCAATTATCAATTGGGTAGAGTTCAAATTCTGGATCCTTCGCTTCAAGCATCGAATACTCCAATTAATGTTTCATTGGAAAATAATTCCATTTTTGGACAGCAAACCAGAAGGTTTATGGGTGTCAACGTAGAACATAAAATTTCAGATAATTTTTTAGTTGGCGCAACTTTTTTAAAAATGTCAGAAAGGCCATTTACTCAAAAATCCACTTTTGGTCAAGAGTCTGTCAATAATACTATTTTTGGATTCAATACTAATTTTTCTACCGAGGTACCTTTATTAACCCGCTTGGTAAATAAATTACCTAATATAGATACGGATGTTCCTTCGAATCTTTCGATAAGAGGTGAAGTTGCATTTTTGAAACCGGATTCGCCAAAAGCAGATCGTTTTCAGGGCGAGTCTACTATTTATGTAGATGATTTTGAAGGTTCACAATCAACAATTGATATGCGCTCGCCTTATGCATGGAGTTTATCATCGACACCTGAAAGGAATGCCCGAAGTAATTATGATTTTAATGCTGGTGCAAACGATTTGAGCTATGGTTTTAAAAGAGCAAAAATGGCTTGGTACTCGATTGATCCAGTTTTTTATACTCAAAAACCATCAGGAATTACAAATGAAGAGTTGTCATTTAATTCGACAAGAAGAATATTTAGCGAAGAATTATATCCTCTAACCGATATTGCGCAGGGACAATCTCAAGTAGTCAATACTTTAGATTTGAGTTATTACCCTTCGGATAGAGGGCCGTATAATAATAGTTCTAATTACAATACAAATCCAACAACTAATTTTGGGGGGATCATGAGGTCATTGAATTCTACTAATTTCGAACAAGGAAATGTAGAGTACATTCAATTCTGGGTTTTAGATCCTTATGTAGGAAGTGGGAATATTCCGCAAACTAATACAGGGAAAATTTATTTCAACTTAGGTGAAATTTCTGAAGATGTTCTTAAAGATGGAAGAAAACAATATGAAAATGGGTTAGGTCCAGATCAAATATTGGCAAACCCACCATCAGTATGGGGAGATGTACCTGCTTCACAATCTTTAATTTATGCTTTTGACACTAATGCGGATAATCGTAAAAATCAAGATGTAGGTTTGGACGGTTTGAGTGACGCCAAAGAAGGAGCGACTTACAATAATTACGCTTCCGAAACCGATCCAGCGGCAGATGATTACACGTATTATTTGAATGCTTCAGGAAATGTTTTAGAACGATATAAAAAATATAATGGCGTAGATGGAAATTCTGCAGTTGATATAAATGATCCTAATAGAGGTTCGACAACCGTTCCGGATGTAGAGGATATCAATAGAGATAATACCATGAATACCATCAATGCCTATTATGAATATAGTGTTGATGTTAAGCCAAATATGAGCATTGGTCAAAATTATATAACCGACATTCGAAATACTCAAGTCACTTTGCCAAATGGATCAGTAACGGACGCCCGATGGATTCAGTTTAAAATTCCCGTTTCACAACCAGAAAACACTATTGGAAACATTTCCGATTTTAGATCGATACGTTTCATGAGAATGTTTATGACTGGTTTTAATAATCAAGTAACGGTACGTTTTGGAGCTTTAGATTTGGTTAGAGGAGAATGGAGAAGGTATACCAATACACTTGATTTTAATGATCCTAATGTAGCCGATGACAAAACTAATTTGGATGTTCTAGCGGTCAATGTCCAAGAAAATAATGATAGATGTCCAGTGAATTACATCACTCCTCCGGGAGTTGTGAGGGAACAATTGTACAACAATAATACGGTTATCAATCAAAATGAGCAATCGTTGTCTTTAAGGGTTTCTGGAAGCGGATTGGAGCCAGACGATTCAAGAGCCGTTTTTAAAAATGTGAGTGTTGACATGCGTCAGTTCAAAAAACTGAAAATGTTTTTACATGCAGAATCTTTGCCGAATGAAATCGGACTAAGGGATAATCAAATGGTAGGTTTCATTCGTTTTGGAAATGATTTCACACAAAATTTCTACCAAATAGAAATTCCTTTAAAAGTTACGATTCCTTCCACTACAGCCAGTTCTAATTGTTCCGCATTAAGCGCAGAGGCTGTTTGGCCAGAGGACAATGAAATAGATTTGTCATTAGCTTTATTGACTAAATTGAAGATTTTAGCAATGAGTATTGATAAAAGTACACTTCCTTTGGATGGAATTTATTATCAAAATGAAGATGAATTGGATTCTAGATTAGCCAATAAGCCTAATAAATTAAGGTTGGGGATAAAAGGAAATCCTAATTTTGGCTTAGCACGAACCTTAATGATTGGTGTAAAAAGTAATGAAACCCATCAAGATATAAAAGGTGAAGTTTGGTTCAATGAAATGCGTTTAGCTGATATGGATAATCAGGGCGGGATGGCATCAGTCTTGAATGTAGATACCAATTTTGCTGATTTTGCAACGGTTTCTGCCACAGGGAAACAAAGTACTATTGGTTTTGGCGCATTGGAACAAGGACCAAATGAAAGAAGCCGTGAAAACACACAACAATACAATATAGTTACCAATTTAAATCTTGGAAAATTAATGCCGCCAAAATGGGGAGTTAATTTGCCTTTTAATTATGCGGTTGGGGAAGAAATGATAACGCCGGATTATGATCCTTTTAACCAAGATATAAAACTAAAACAGTTGTTGGAAAATACCACGGACCAAGCTGAAAGATCAAATCTTAAAAGTAGAGCAACTGATTATACAAAGCGAACAAGTATCAACTTTATAGGGGTGCGAAAAGAAAGAAGACCAGAACAAAAACAACATGTTTATGATCCGGAAAATTTTACTTTTTCACAATCTATTAATGAAGTGGAACGACATGATTTTGAAATTGAAAATTATATCGACCAACATGTAAGCTCATCCGTTGATTATGGATTTACCTTTCAGCCAAAATCAGTAGAGCCGTTTAAGAAAACAGCGTTCATGAAAAAAAGTAGTTATTGGAAATTGTTAAGTGATTTTAATTTTAATTATTTGCCTTCCAATATTTCTTTTAATAGTAATATCAACAGACAATACAACCGACAACAATTTAGACAAGTTGATGTGGAGGGTATTGGACTTGATCCATTGTATAGAAGAAATTTTGCGTTCAATTATCAATATGGGTTTAATTTTAATTTGACAAAATCGTTGAAATTAAATTACACGGCTTCATCGAGTAATATTATAAAAAGCTATCTGAACGAAAATAACGAGCCTATCGACAGTTTTTCAGTATGGGATAATTACTGGGACATTGGAGACCCTAACCAGCATATGCAGCAATTGGTAGTGAATTATGACTTGCCTATTAATAAAATCCCGCTTTTTAGTTTTATAAAAGCGAATTATTCTTACACGGGTGACTACAGCTGGCAACGCTCTTCTAATGCATTATCACAGATTAAAATTGATGGAACAGATTATAATTTAGGGAATACGGTTCAAAATGCTAATTCTAGCAACTTGAATGCAACGTTTAATATGGATGCTTTTTACAAGTATATAGGGGTGTCAAAAAACACTAATAAAACGGTGAATAAACCAAAAGCAACTATTCCAAAACCTGGGGAAAAGGTTGTAAATACAAATGCTCAACAACCCGCTAAAGGCAATGAATTTGTTGATGGATTGATAGGAGTTTTAACCAGTGTTAAAAATATCCAAATGAATTACACCTATAATAGTGGGACTATTTTACCCGGATATACGCCTGGTGTTGGGTTTTTAGGAAGTTCACGACCTTCGTTAGGATTCATCTTTGGAAGTCAAGATGATGTACGATATGAGGCTGCCAAAAATGGATGGCTTACCTCTTATCCTGATTTTAATCAAAGCTATTCTCACGTAACCAATAAATTATTTAAAGCTACAGCAAATGTAGATTTGTTTCCTGATTTAAAAGTTGATTTATCATTGGACAGAGCTTTCTCTGAAAATTTTTCAGAGCAATATGATGTCACTAATGGACAATACAATCCGCGATCTCCATATAGTTACGGTCTTTTTTCTATATCGGCAGTTTTAATAAAAACATCATTTTCAGTTAGTGATGAAAATACATCCGTTGCATTTGACGATTTTAGAATGAACAGACTGACGGTTGCGAATCGATTAGCATCACAGCGAGGAATAGATGTAAATAATCCGGCTAATATTGATGCCGATGGTTATCCATTAGGTTATGGGAAGAATAATCAGGCAGTTTTGTTACCTGCTTTTTTAGCCGCTTATTCTGGGGCTAATGCTGCCGATGTTTCTCTTGGGATATTTAGAAATTTTCCAATACCCAATTGGGCCGTTAAATACAATGGTTTGATGCGTTATGATTTTTTCAAAAAGAATTTCAAACGATTTTCCATGCAACACGGTTATAGAGCGTCATACACAATTAATGCATTTCGATCCAATTTTGAATATGACAAAAATCCCGAAGGAGTGGATGCAAGTGGTAATTTTTTCAACAGAACGATTATGTCCAATATCAATTTAGTGGAACAGTTTAGTCCACTTATCAGAATGGATTTTGAATTGAAAACTTCAATGAAAGTACTTGCCGAAATAAAGAAAGACAGAGCTTTATCAATGAGTTTTGATAATAATTTATTGACAGAAGTAAAAGGAATAGAATATGTCGTTGGGCTAGGATATCGATTTAAGGATGTAATTTTTTCTTCGAGACTGGCTGATAATCCTACTGGAATAATAAAAAGTGATATTAATTTGAAAGGAGATTTGTCTTATCGTAATAATCAAACTATTGTACGTTACTTAGATTACGACAACAATCAATTAGCCGGAGGACAAAATATTTGGTCTTTAAAAATAACAGCGGATTATGCTTTTAGTAAAAACTTGACTGCGATATTTTATTATGATCATTCTTTTTCGAAAGCAGTTATATCTACTTCATTTCCTCTAACAAACATTCGATCTGGATTTACACTTCGTTATAATTTTGGCAATTAATTTTCAGGAAATCTAAACAAAATCTGAATTGAGATTGTTACATTTGTCCCATAAAGTTTCAATTAGTAAACAGTAATTATCAATAAATATTTTTATGAATATACCAGCAAATTTAAAGTACACAAAAGATCACGAATGGGTTAGTTTAGAAGGGGATATTGCAACAGTAGGAATTACTCATTTTGCACAAAAAGAATTAGGGGATATCGTATACGTTGAGGTGGAAACTTTAGACCAAACTTTAGAAAAAGATGAGGTTTTTGGAACAGTTGAAGCGGTTAAAACGGTTTCTGATTTGTTTCTACCAATTTCAGGAGAAATTATAGCGTTTAATGATTCGTTAGAAGGTACGCCGGAAGTTGTAAACTCTGATCCTTATGGAGCAGGGTGGATGATAAAAATTAAAGTTTCAAACCAAGCCGAAATTGATTCATTGCTTTCAAGTGATTCTTACAAAGAACTTATAGGTGCCTAAACAAGTCTATTTTTGGATAGCTTTAGTTTGGACTGGAATTATATTTTTATTTTGTTTGTTACCTTCAGGTGATATCCCAAAGATTAGTATTCCAAATTTAGATAAAGTTGTACACGCATTGTTTCATTTTGTGTTTACGTTAACTTGGTTTTTGTTTTTTAAAAAACAGTTGAATAGTGCAAGTGTAATAAAGCCTTTAGCGATATCATTTGTTCTTTCTGTTTTTTTTGGAATCGGAATTGAGATATTGCAAAAAGTTTTTACAACAACGAGAAATGGAGATGCAATTGACGTTTTAGCAAATATGTCAGGAGCAACTTTAGCGGTTTGCTTCATTCTAATAGTAAGTAAATACAACAGTTTAGATAAAATTTAAAAGAGATTACAATCCCGCTTCGGTGGGATTTTTTTATACTTATACATTTCTTTAACCGCAAGGGATTTGTTAAAAGAGCGCTCGAGTTTAAAAAGTAAATCTTTATATTAAAAATATGTGGATTTAAAATGTATTTTTGCTAATTAGACCTTATCCCATTATCAAATCAAAAGAAAAATGAATATTAAACAATATTTAGATTCAACCTATTTAAAAACGGCAGAACAAGCTGGGCTTAGTGAACAGGAGAATATTATTGTAGTTAAAAAATTTATTCAAGAAGCTATTGAAGAATGTTTTAAGCTGATAATGATTCGCCCCAATATGGTTTCGTTGGCCAAAAAAATGATTACAGCTGCTAATTCAACTTTAGAAATAGGGACTGTCATTGATTTCCCTGAAGGTCAGTCTGGAGTAGAAGAAAAACTAACCGAAGCAATTCAAGCAATAGAGGATGGCGCCGATGATTTAGATTTTGTATGCAATTACGAAGCATTCAAAGAAGGAGATTTGGATTTGGTCAAGGATGAAATTCTTAAATGTACGCAATTGGGTCTGCAAAACGGGAAAGTGGTCAAATGGATTATAGAAGTTGCTGCGCTGGAAGAAAAACAAATTATACAACTTTCAGCTTTAATAAAAAATATTGTTATTTCAAATTTTAAAGAAGAATACTACCCTTCGGTTTTTGTAAAATCCTCAACGGGTTTTTATAAAACGGAAAATAATCTGCCTAATGGTGCCACCATCCCTTCTATTATTATGATGTTGGAAAATGCGTCGCCACTTCCTATAAAAGCTGCGGGCGGAGTAAGGACTTATGAAGAGGCTGTTGAAATGATAGGCTTGGGCGTAAAAAGAATAGGTACATCCGGTGCAAAAGCGATTGCTGACGGGCAAAATTCAAACTCTGAATATTAAATTCACAAAGAAAATCAACATGAAAAAAAGTTTGTTAACTATACTTTTATTATTTTATTCTTTTTTTATTTATTCGCAAGATGTAAATAATAGTTCGGTAAAATCAGGTCTTTCCGCTGAACGATTTCCTGTTTTTCCAAATTGTGAAAACTTGCAGTCTTCAGCCTTAGAAAGTTGTTTTTATAGTGAAGTACAGGATTTTGTGTTTCAGAATTTTGAAGTTCCGGAAAATTTAAAACAAAATAATTACCAAGGAAGTGTAAAAGTGCTTTTTGAAGTAGATGGAAATGGTATTTTTAAGGTTATTTATACGGATGCTGTAGATGAAAGTTTAATAAAAGAAACAAAAAGAGTTTTTGAGAAATTTCCAAAAATTAAGCCGTCAACTTACAACGGAAGGCCAACCTACTCTAAATATACTATTACAATTGCAATTCCTCTAAAAAGCCCGGAACAGTTAGCATCTGAAGCACTTGTTCGATCGCAGATTGTAAAAAATGATACAAAGCAAATAACAGAACTTGATAGTATTGTTTATAAAAAATTCACAAACCCTGAGTTTGAAAGTCATTTGAATATTCCCTTTTCTCACAGTTATTATTCTCAGTTTGATGCTTCTTTAAATCAAGTGGGCAGTAATAATCATACAGCATCTAAGCCATATACCTATGTGGAGGTTTCGAAATATTATAATCTTAAAGCGGTAAATGAAAAGCTTAAAAAAAATACTTCTGGCTGGTGGGCCAGAAAATTATGGAATGAAAGTACGGTTGAAATTCAAGGGGAAGGGTATTGGTTTACATTAAATCCGATATTGGATTTACAAGTTGGTAAAGCATCGCAGACCAAAGCGAATTATACGTATATAAACACACGTGGGATAAATTTTAGAGGTGGTATTGGGCAGCAAATTAATTTCACAACTACGGTTTTTGAAAGTCAGGGGCGATTTGCGGATTATTACAATCGGTATGCCGAATCTATAAAACCAGCGGGAGGAAATCCTGCAATTATTCCGGGTATGGGAATTTCCAAAAATTTCAAAACGGATGCTTATGATTTTCCTTTGGCGGAAGCCAATATAACTTTTGCACCAAGTAAACATTTCGATTTGCAATTGGGTTACGGGAGAAATTTTATAGGAGATGGGTACCGCTCATTATTAGAAGGTGATGGTGCGAGTCCGTATCCATATTTTAAAATTAACACCAATTTTTGGAAAATAAAATATACAAATACGTATATGTGGCTCAAAGATGTTCGCCCAGCGGTGACTCTGGAGAGAACATACGCCACAAAATTCATGGCAAACCATTATTTGAGTTGGAATGTATCGAATAAATTAAATATTGGTTTGTTTGAATCGGTAATTTGGACCAATACGAATGATAGGGGATTTGATGTAAATTTTGTAAATCCAATTATATTTTATCGTTCGGTTGAATTTGCTTCTTCGGCAAGAAGTGGAAATGCCGTTTTAGGATTGACCTATAAGTACAAATGGGATAATCAGATAAATGCATACGGACAATTTATTCTGGATGAATTTTCTCTTGGAGATATTAAAAAAGCGGATAATAGCTGGAAAAATAAATTTGGATATCAGTTAGGTGTTAAATATTACAATGCTTTTCATGTGGATAATTTATTACTGCAGTTAGAATACAATCATGTTCGCCCTTACGTTTATTCTCATAGCAATCCCATTACAAATTATGCACACAATAATCAAAGTGTTGGGCATCAGTGGGGAGGGAATTTCAAAGAGTTTTTAGCGATCGCCCGTTATCATAAAGGAAGGTATTTTGGAGATGCCAAATTTACAGTAGGAACTCGAGGATTGGATTTTGATACGGTTGAGGATGGTTATAATTATGGAGGAAATATCTATAAAGATTATGATGAGAAAAGACCCTTTGATTCCGGAGTAAAAGTAGGGCAGGGTAATAAAACTGCTGTTTTTATTGCAGATATTCAGGGCGGATATTTGATAAATCCGGCTACTAATTTAAAACTTTTTGGAAGTTATATTTACCGAAGTTTTGATCCTAATATGAATACAACAACTACTTTTAATCAAAGTACTAATTGGTTCACATTGGGAATACGATCAGATGTTTTTAATTGGTATTTTGATTATTAGTTCTGATTGAATTAAAATAAATCTTTTTTATGAATTGTTTTTTGTCAAATCCCTTTTGTTGAGTTACTTTTGCAAAAGTTTTTACAAAGCAAATAAACGAGAACATTGATCCCAACACAAAATACACTTTCATTAAAATCTATTTATATTGATTTCCGCGAAATTACTAAGGCTCGCCTTGCTATTAGCGTAGTGTTCTCTTCTTTAGCGGGGTTTATGCTTGGAATTTATGACATTCATTCATTTAGTTGGATGGTGTTGTTGAAATTGGCAATTGGAGGATATTGTATGGTGGGTGCATCTAATGCATTTAATCAGGTTATCGAGAAAGATTTAGATGCGTTAATGGATCGAACAAAAAATCGTCCTGTTCCAGCAGGAAGAATGTCTTCGACTTCTGCTCTTTTTTTAGCCAGTTTTCTAACGATTGTCGGTATAGCTATGTTGTATACCATCAATCCGAAAACGGCCATGTTCGGAGCAGTTTCAATATTTCTTTACACAAGTGTTTACACTCCATTAAAAACGATTACTTCATTATCAGTATTTGTGGGAGCATTTCCTGGGGCCATTCCTTTTATGTTAGGCTGGGTTGCGGCAACTGGTGATTTTGGAATAGAAGCAGGAACTTTATTTTTGATACAGTTTTTTTGGCAATTTCCTCATTTTTGGGCTATTGGATGGTTTTTGTACGAAGATTATGAAAAAGCAGGGTTTTTTATGCTTCCAACAGGAAAGAAAGATAAAACTACAGCTTTACAGATTATTTTATACACAGTTTGGTTAATAATAGCGTCGTTATTACCTGCTTTAGGTTATACGGGTCGTTTGTATATAACTCCGGTAGCTGCAGTTTTGGTATTTTTACTGGGTCTTTGGATGCTTTATTATGGAGTACAGTTGTATAAAAAGAGAACAGCTAAAGCAGCCAGAACATTGATGCTGGTTAGCGTCTCCTATATTACGTTATTACAGTTAGTTTATATATTTGATAAATTTTTAAGATAGTTATGGAAATTTCAATGACAACAGCAGAAGATAGAGCTAGAACAGCAAGATCCTACAAATTACTATTGCTTTTTGCGATGGTAAGTATGATTATGATGTTTGCAGGATTAACAAGTGCTTTTGTGGTAAGTAAATCAAGAGCCGATTGGTTGAAAGATTTTCAATTACCAACAGCGTTTTACTTTAGTACAGTTGCAATTATTGGTTGTAGTGTTACTTTTCATTTGGCAAAAAAAGCAATCCAAAAAGACAATAGAAGTGCAACAACTACATTTCTTTTATCTACCTTAGCATTGGGAATATTATTTGTGATTTTGCAATTTGCAGGGTTCTCACAGATAGTGGAAAACGGGTATTATTTTACAGGAAGTGAGAGTTCAATAACGACAACATTTTTATACATTGTAACCGTTGTGCACTTGATTCACCTTGCTGGTGGGCTAATTTCGCTGCTAATTATAATTTATAATCATTTTAAACAAAAATATAATTCATCTCAAACCCTTGGAATTGAACTGGGTGCAATGTACTGGCACTTTCTTGATTTATTGTGGGTTTATTTGTTTTTATTTTTATATTTCTTTAAATAAGAAAAAAACGTAAATTTGGGAACTTTTTAACGAATAACTTTTATGGAAGCGACAGTTACTACTGCAAATAGTGAAGAGAAAACTTGGGGAGGCGGCAATGAGCCAATGAGAGCAAGTTATGGTAAATTAATGATGTGGTTTTTTATCGTATCAGATGCCTTAACGTTCTCTGGATTTCTAGCTGCTTATGGATTTTCTAGATTCAAATTTATTGAAACTTGGCCATTGGCCGATGAAGTGTTCACGCACTTTCCATTTATGCATGGAGTATCTGCTCCGATGTATTATGTGGCATTTATGACTTTTATTTTGATTTTTTCATCTGTAACAATGGTTTTGGCTGTTGATGCAGGTCATCAAATGAAAAAAGATAAAGTTGTTATTTATATGTTTTTAACCATTATCGGAGGGATGATTTTCGTAGGATCTCAAGCTTGGGAATGGAAAAATTTCATAAAAGGGGAATATGGTGCGATTGAAACAAAAGGAGGTAGTTTACTTCAATTTGTGGATAAAGAAGGACATCGCGTTGCTCTTGCCGATTTCGCTGCAAAATTGCCAGAACAAAGAGAACAATTGACTAGAAGTAAGGGAAAATGGTTCATGGAAGAATCAACTTTACCTTCTTATTCAGTTTCTGAAGTTCAAGCCGGATTTAAATCACATCCAGGTCTTTTGATAAGAACAGAGGTGATAACGAAAGACAAACAAAAAACAATTCTTTCTAGAAAAGATTCTGAATTGAGATTGACCCAAGCCAGCTTAGTAGTTGAAGGGGCTAATTTAACTCATAATGAATATGGAAGTAAGTTATTTGCTGATTTCTTTTTCTTTATTACAGGTTTTCACGGTTTTCACGTATTTTCTGGAATAATTATAAATATTATCATATTCTTTAATGTACTAGTAGGTACTTATGAGAAAAGAAGAAGTTACGAAATGGTCGAAAAAGTTGGTTTATACTGGCACTTTGTCGATTTAGTTTGGGTATTTGTATTTACGTTTTTCTACTTAGTTTAATCTTAGATTTATTATTATGTCACACGAACATGTTTCTAATACAAAAAGAATTTGGACCGTTTTTGGTCTGCTATCTGTAATAACAATTGTTGAGGTGTTTTTTGGAATTTTTAAGCCAGCAGCACTTTATATGAATAGCTTCATGGCTATGAGTTTATTAAATTGGTTATTTATTATCCTTACACTTGTAAAAGCATATTATATCGTATGGGCCTTCATGCACATGGAAGGTGAAAAAAGTACTTTAAGAAATGCTGTTGTTTTACCAGTGATTTTTCTAATATTATATTTGCTTTTCATTCTTTTGACTGAGGGAAATTATATTTATGAGGTTTTTAAGAATTCTACTATAAAATGGAATTTTTAACAAGATATTAATTCAAAAAAAGGGTGCGCATTGCGTGCCTTTTTTTATTTTTGTACTTTAAATAATTTCAAAATAATGAAAAAAAATATCGTTCTTTTTGTGCTTTTTATTTTGCCTATTGTAGCTTATCTTTTTTTTGCGTCAGGAATTAATAGTTTTACTAAATTACCGGTAATTACTCCTAAAGTTTCTGATTTTGGACAATGGAAATCTCTAAATGGAGAAAAAGTCACCTTGAATAATAAAATAACTATTTTAGGTTTTTCCGGAACAGAGCTTTTAAATAACAGAGGTAATTATTTCAACTTAAATGAAAAAATTTATCAAAGATATCATGATTTTAAAGATTTGCAGTTTGTTGTAATTTGTCCACTCGGCACAGAAGATCAAGCTCGAAAGTTAATTGATGCCTTAGATGATTTTACGGATGTTTCACAATGGCATTTTCTATTTACTTCTCCTCAGGAAATTAATTCTTATTATAATCAACTAAAACTCGTTGGAAAACTAGATGAACATCTAGGTACTCCAAATGTTTATATTATTGATAAGGAGAGAAATCTTAGAGGAAGAAAGAAAAAGAAAGAATATAAAGAAGGTTACAATACATTCCATCCCGCTGAATTGAGTAATGAGATGTTAGATGATTTTAAAGTTATTCTATATGAATATCGTGCCGCTCTTAAAAAAAATCATAATGCTACGAAAGAACTTTAATTCTTAGAAAATATGCTTAAAAATAAATCATATATAGGGATTTCATTCATTATTTTAATCTTTGGCATATACGCTATTCCAAAGATAGTTGAAAGGATACAAGATAATGATATCGTTAAAGGAGATCGTTTAGACCAGGTTGGTGGAACTACTAGACGTGATGATAAACTGGTTAAAATAGGTCCAGCGCCAAATTTTGAATTAGTAAATCAAGACAATATAAAAGTCAGCAATGAGACCTATAAAGGCAAAGTATATGTTTTAGAGTTTTTCTTTACCACGTGTCCTAGCATTTGTCCAAAGATGAATTTAAGCATGTTGGACATCGAAAAAAGTTTTTTTGGAAACCCTAAATTTGGATTGGTTTCTATTACGATAGATCCATCTCATGATACGCCTGAAGTTTTGAAATCGCACGCAAAGTTGCTGGGTGTTAAATCGTCGAATTGGAATTTTTTGACAGGAGATCGAGAATACATTTATAATTTAGCCAATAAAGGTTTTAACCTGTACGTTGGAGAAAACAATAAGATAAAAGGAGGTTTTGAACATTCTGGATTATTTGCCTTGATTGACAAAAATGGAAATATTCGTTGTAGAAAAGACAATTTTGGGAATCCAATTTTGTATTACGATGGGTTAGATAAAAAAGGAGTTAGAGATATTCAACAGGATATTAATATTTTATTAAAAGAGTAGTTATGGAAGATAATACAGTAGAACAAAAATATAATAAATGGATTGTTATCCTTTCTATTCTTATACCTGCGGCAGTTGCCATACTTTTTAAGGTAAAGCTTAAAGATTTTGGTATTCATGTTGCTCCATTACATTTTTTGCCATCGATTTATGCAACAACTAACGGGTTAACTGCCGTTGTTTTAGTTGCTGGTGTATTGGCAATTAAAAATGGAAGAAGGAAACTTCATCAACAATTGATGACGTCAGCAATTGCTCTTTCGGTGGCTTTCTTGGTGATGTATGTTGCGTATCACATGACAACGGATTCTACCAAATTTGGTGGCGAAGGGATTATTAAATACGTTTATTTTTTTATTTTAATAACACATATTATTTTGTCAGTGGCTATTATTCCATTGGTGATGATTACGTATGTTAGAGCTTTAGCAACTAAATTTGACAAACATAAAAAAATTGCCAGAATAACATTTCCACTATGGTTATATGTTGCTGTTACTGGAGTAATTGTCTATTTAATGATTTCCCCATATTATGTTCAATAAAGAAACAACAAACAGAACGCAAGAAAAACGATTTTTAGGAAAATGGGTTGTACTGACTTTTCTTCTTATCTCGATTTTACTGCCTCAGAATTCTAATGCTCAGTGCGCCATGTGTCGTGCTGCTTTGTCAAGCGAAGGTAATAAGACTAAAGCTGCAGCAGTAAATGACGGAATTGTTTACCTAATGGTAATTCCTTACTTGCTTGTCGGCGGTATAGGTTATGCTGTTTACCGAATGAGAAAGAATAAAAAATAGGACTTTTTTTGGGTATGCACATGTTGTATGGAATGTCACTTTACTTTAGTCCGTTTACGGATACATTTACAGTTCCTTTTACTTTTATAAAGGCAATGATGGCTTGATTGGTTAATTCTATTTTTTGGAATTGAATGTCTTCCATTTTTCCGTTTACATACACCCCTTGCATGGGAGAATAATTTTTTAAGTAATTCATCATGCTTTGTTTACCTTCTTCTAAATTTGGTTTTATCGAATAGCGACAGCTTTGTTGAATTTTTCTTAAAACTAATCCTTGCGTAAGCCAGTTTGCCGTTCGTATTAATTTGTTTTTGGTATCAAGTGCATAATCTAATTGATCAAAAAACACCTCTTTAGTTTGTTCATTGTATTTGGGGAAACCTGCTAAATAGATTGTTCCATTTACAGAGCCCGTTACATCTAAAGCAATGATCATTTTACCCTTTTTATGCCAAATGGCTACGTTTTGTACTTTTATTTTATTGCTTCCAGAACCAAATTCTTGTCCCGAAAAATTCTTTGTCATTATTTTTGAAGCTTCTTCATAAGTAGAAACGGCAACTATATTGGCTGTTATGTCTTCCGGGATTTTAGCAACGGGTTTCAAAATTATTTTACTTGCCTCAAATTTTGATTCGGGTTGTCTTCCTATCAACGTTTCCATGTTGCATTTCATTCCCATTTCCAGTAAAAAAGTATCGTTTTTAAGTTTGGCATTAGTAGAATAGATTTCGATAGGAACAATTCGAAGCCAACTTTCGTAATCGGAATTCATTTGAAAAGGGGTACAGATTTTTTCTAGTGCGGCCAAAACATTAGGTTTGAAATCCATTGATTTTTCAATTACAGCATCAATCTTTTTTTCGATTTTTGATTTGAAAAGTGTAACCCCAGGATTAATGAGATACGTTACGGGTACATTTTTTCCAAAAATGGTCATCGTGGGACTTTTATTCCAATCTAGTGATTTCAGTTCTGTTTTAGTATTTAATTTCCAATTGGTCAAGCCAACTTCACTAACTAAAGTCACTACTCCGTTTAGATTAAATTCTCTTGTGTCATACAATGGAACACCAAGTCTTTTTGTGCCTATTCTATATTTTACGATTGCTTTTAACGGTAAAATCGTTTTTATTTTATCTCCGGATGTCCCGTGATCGTTTACTATAGTAATGGGTGCCAGTTTCCAAATTTTCATTTCAATATCATCATCTTCAATGTTGTTGTCTTCATAAATCAAACCGTTCAATAATGTGTTAGTTTGGTTCTCAATATCCTTCAGTTTTACACTAATAGGTAAATTAATAAAAGAAGGAACATTTTCGTAAACCAAAGGAATGGCATCATCTGGTTCTGGTTTTAGTGTAGCTATCTTTTGAGAAGTGGAACAGCCAGAGATTAGTATGACAAATAGAAAAACAAATAGAATCGAAAAGAATTTCAGCATATTATTATTGTTAGAAAGAACAAAATTAAGAAAACAATTATATTTTATAGTTAAACTGTAACATTTTCACCGCTATTATGTCTTATAGGTAAATTACTGGGAAAGCTAGTAATTTATTTAAATTACGATCTTATTGAAAAATTAATTTTGGTTCAAAATTATCAGAATCGATTTTAAAATTTGTAAAGATAGAATTAGGCTTATGGTAGAATATTAGTTGGAAAACACAAGTAGTTAAATAAGCATCAAATCGTTTAAAGGTTGCTTAAAAAGAGAATTAGTTTGTAAAAAATGTTAGATTTGTGTAGTACCTTTGTTACACTTTCATCAAATGAATATGAGAAAAAATAGTTGTATTAGTGTCGTTTTTATTGTTCTTTTTGGAATGTTCGCTCGTGGACAATCTAAAAAGTGGACACTGGAAGAATGTGTAAAGTACGCCGTAGAAAATAATATTTCAATCAAGCAAACAGAATTGGATTCTCAAATTGCCACAATTGATAAAAAGGGAGCCATAGGTAATTTTTTACCTTCTGTAAATGCCAATGCTTCCCATTCTTGGAATATTGGTTTAAATCAAGATATTACAACAGGACTTCTGCGAAATCAGACTTCACAATTTACCTCTGCCGGAGCAAGTGTAGGAGTTGATATTTATAAAGGATTGCAAAACCAAAATACGCTACGAAAAGCCAATCTGTCCATAGTTGCTGCGAAGTATCAACTGTTGAAAATGAAAGAAGATGTTGCGTTAAATGTGGCGAACGCTTTTTTGCAAATTCTTTTTAACAAAGAAAATTTAAAAGTACAGCAAGAACAAAAAGTATTTAACGAAAAGCAATATGCACGTTCAGAAGAATTAGTAAAAGCAGGATCTATCCCCCGAGGTGATTTATTTGACGTAAAAGCTACTTTGGCTTTGGATAACCAAAAAGTTATCGCTGCTGATAATGCTTTGCTAATTTCTAAATTAAGTTTGGCTCAATTGTTACAGTTAAAAGATTTTGAAAGTTTTGATGTAATTGATGATACTTCAGCTAAAGATGAAAATAATATTTTGGCTCAAACACCCACTTCTGTTTATGAAAAAGCCAAAGAAAGTCGCACTGAATTAAAAATCGCCAATACGAATTTGGAAATTGCAGAGAAAAATCTAGCCATTGCAAAAGGTGGTTTTCAGCCTACTTTAAGAGGATTCTATAATTTTAATAGTAGGGTTTCATATGCCGATGTTATTACTGGTTTTGGTCCAAATCCTACGAATCCTACTTCGGTAATTGGTTATGTTGAAGGAACAAATCAGAACGTATTACAACCAAATTCCTCTGCTATTTTAGGCAAATCGGCACCTTTTTTCGATCAGTTTAGCAATAATAAAGGGCAATCTTTTGGGGCGCAATTGTCAATTCCAATTTTTAATGGGTTTTCTGTACGAAACAATGTTGAACGATCTAAAGTGAGTTTGGAAAAATCTAAAATTGCAGTTGAACAACAAAATTTAGATTTGCAAAGAAATGTATATATCGCATTTACAGACGCGAAAGGAGCACTGAATGCCCATGAATCTGCGATTGCATCGCTTGAATCCAGACAAGAATCGTATAATTATGCTAAAGAAAAATATGCTGTTGGTCTAATGAATTCATTTGATTTTAACCAATCACAAACCTTATTGTCAAATGCACAATCTGAAGTTATAAGAACTAAATACGATTATATTTTTAAAATTAAAATCCTGGAATTCTATTTTGGAATTCCAATTATCAAAAACTAATTTATCATGTCAAAAAAAACAATCTATATCTTAATTGGTAGTGCAGTAGTAATTATTGCATTATTAGTTGTCCTTTCAAAAACAGGAGTAATTGGTAATAAAGATAAAGGAAAAGAAGTAGAGTTAACCACCGTTAAATCATCAACAATTGTTGAAACTGTATCTGCAACCGGGAAAATCCAACCTGAAATAGAAGTTAAAATATCTTCAATGGTTTCAGGAGAAATTATTGCATTGCCTATAAAAGAGGGCCAAGTGGTGAAAAAAGGGGATTTATTGGTAAAGATAAATCCAGATTTATATACTTCTGGATTAAACAGAACTGTTGCTAATTTATCAGGAACCAAAGCTGGTTTAAGTCAGGCAGATGCGTCTTTTAGAGAAGCCAAGTCAAGTTATGACAGAAATAAAACATTATTTGATAAAGGAATTATTTCTAGATCGGATTGGGATAAAGCAATCGCTTCTTTTGGAGTAGCAAAAGCAACAAAACAAACGGCTTATTTCAATGTACAAAGTGCTTCGGCTTCTGTAATTGAAGCTAGAGATAATTTAGGTCGTACTGTCATTTATGCGCCGGCAGACGGAACTGTTTCTGTACTTAATGTGGAGTTAGGAGAACGTGTTTTGGGAACGCAACAAATGGCAGGAACTGAAATATTGAGAGTTGCTAATTTGAACAATATGGAAGTTGAAGTTGATGTAAATGAAAATGATATTGTAAAAATAAAAGTAGGTGATGAGGCTAAAGTTGAAGTTGATGCATATTTGAAAAAACAATTTAAAGGTATTGTTACAAGTATTTCTAATTCGGCAAGTTCTTCTTTAACGGCGGATCAAGTGACTAATTTTAAAGTAAAAGTGAGAATACTTAAAGAATCATATCAAGATTTATTAGAAGGGAAACCTGCTGCTTATTCTCCTTTTAGACCAGGAATGACTGCAACTGTTGATATAATTACCAAAACTAAAAATAATGTTTTGTCAGTCCCAATTAGTTCTGTTGTAGTAAAAGCGGATACTAGTGCGGTTGTAAAACCTAAAATGGAAGATGCCAAAGCAGAAGCAAAAGATGTAGCTCCAAAAAGCGACAAAAAATTTGAATGTGTTTTTGTGAAGGTAGGTGATAAAGCAAAAATAAGAATCATAAAAACAGGTATTCAAGATGATACGAATATTGAAGTTTTGACCGGTCTTAAAAAAGGGGATGTTGTTATAACAGGACCTTATACTACGGTGTCAAAGGATTTGAATTCTGGGGATAAAGTGACCTTGAAAACTGATAAAGAAAAAGAGAAGAAGTAATTTTTTTTTAAATTTTAGAAAGCAAATCTAAAATTTAAAGTTTTATACCGAGATTTGTACTGTGATTGTATTTTATTACAAAATAAATCTCTCAAGTTTTGTCATTCCGACGAAGAGAGCTTTATGTGATTCCTCCTTTGTCGGAATGACAAGTTTTGGAAGTATACAAAAAAATAATAATTATGATTTTTGAAATTATTGCAGGCTTAATAATATATTTGTTTCTCCCAATAATTGGTATAATTTATTTTTTTAAAATTAAAAAGAAAATGGTTGTTGAAGGAATTAAAAATCAACCGATAGTCGAAATTTTTTTGCATTTCGTTACCTATGGAGGATTATTGCTTGTGGTGCTGACATCATTTTTTTTGAAATGGTCTGGATTGGCCTCGCTTGGAACTTTCTATTTAGTTATTGGAGCTCCAATTATCATGGGGATTGTAATATCTAAACAATCAAAAAATAAAGAATTATCAAAATATCACTTTTGGATTTACCACCTTGGGGTTTTGTATTTTTTAATAGCACCATTATCATTTTTGGGTCTCTTTTTAATTGATTGAAAATAACTTTAAATTTTAAACTATTTTGACTTACATACTCAATATTGAAACCGCGACTAAAAATTGCTCTGTTGCTATTGCAAAAGACGGAATAACCATTTCTTATAAAGAAATTGCTGAAGAAGGCTATTCTCATGCCGAACGATTGCATGTTTTTATTGAAGAGGTAATTGCGGAAGCAGGTATAAATTTAAAAGATTTGTCTGCGATTGCTGTAAGTCAAGGTCCCGGTTCTTATACAGGTTTGCGAATAGGTGTTTCAGCTGCTAAAGGGTTATGCTATGCGTTAGACATTCCATTAATTGCAATTGATACTTTGAAAACTCTAGCTTCGCAAGTAATTGTTAAGGAGGGTTTGATTATTCCAATGATTGATGCCAGGAGAATGGAAGTTTATAGTGCCATATTCACTCCTAATTTTGAGATTAAACGAGCGATTTTGGCGGAGGTAATCACTGAAGATTCCTTTAATGATTTAGAGGAAACAATTTATTTTGTGGGTGATTGCTCTGAGAAATGCAAAACAGTTTTGACGAAAGATAACTTTATTTTCTTAGACGAGATCAAGTATCCTTCTGCGAAAGAAATGAGTTTGTTAAGTTTTGAAAAATACAAAATAAGCGACACGGTCGATGTCGCTTATTTTGAACCTTATTATTTGAAAGATTTTATGATTACAACTTCAAAGAAATAGTATTCTTAAGCATTACTTTGAGACATTTCTTTTACAAATGGCTGAATAATAATTCCAGCAGTGTCAAAAGCCAACTTACAATTTTCTAAAGTTTCAGCGTAAACAATACCAAAATCTTCATTAATGACCCATGGTCGAACAGCAAGTTGTATGGAATTATCGGTCAAATTCTTTACTGACACTTCAAAGCTAGGGGTTTTAAGCACTTTAGGATTTTGATTTAAAACTGCAGTAATAATATCTTTTGCTTTTTTTATGTCAGTATCATAGGAGATAGAAATCGTTAAATCCAGTCTTCTAGAACCCTGTAAGGAGTAATTTATGATTGTTCCATTTGATAAAGATCCGTTTGGTACAAAAATAGTTTGGTTGTTAGCCGTAATTAATTTGGTCACAAATATTTGGATTTCACTTACTGTTCCGGAAACACCTTGTGCCTCAATTGAATGGCCAACTTTAAATGGTTTAAAGACAATAATAAGCATTCCGCCGGCAAAATTAGATAATGAACCTTGAAGTGACAGACCCACAGCAAGACCCATAGCTCCAAGAATGGCAACAAAAGAGGAGGTTTCAATTCCTAATTTTGAAATAAAAGAGACAAATAAAAGAACCCTTAACACCCAAAGTAATATATCAGCAAGAAACTTAGTTAAAGTAGGGTCTAAATCCCTTTTTACCATTATTGTTCTAATGAATCTATTGATAAGTCTAATAACATAAAGTCCTGCAAATAGAATGAGGAATGCAGATATTAATTTTGGAGAATAATCAATTAATACTTTTGTAAAAGTGCTGGCATAATCCGTAATTTGACTTGGATCTAAGTTCATTTTTTAAAAATAAAAAACCCTCTCGTGAGAGAAGGTTGAGTTTGATTGGCAAAAATACATATAATTTATTTTCTAATAAACTAATCAGCGTCTTCTTCTATTTTATTTATAGTTTTTTTAGCAATTTCGTGGGCTTCAGAATCTGCATCACTTATCAATTCACTAGTTTTTTCGGAAATTGAATGTGCAGTTTCGGATGCAATTGCTTTCGATTCATCTACAACATCTTCAACTTTGTCTTTTGCATCTTCGATATTTTCTTTTACATTATGTGTAGTTTCTGAAGCAATAGCTTTCGATTCATTTACAGCATCATGTATATTTTCTTTTACATTATGTGTAGTTTCTGAAGCAATAGCTTTTGAATCTTCGGCTAAACTTTCAGCTTTGTCTTCACCAATGTTAGTTTTTTCTTTTACGGTATCCACTACTTTTCCTAGAGCGTCACTGGCTTTTTCACTATACTCGCTAACCACTTCCTTTGCTTTATCGGCATAAACTCCAGATTTTTCTATAATTGGAGCTGCAGTTTCTTTTATCTTATCGATTGTTTCGTCTGCAAATGTCTCTGCTTTTTGAAGATAAGGTGATGCAGTTTCTTTTGCTTTATCTATTGTCTCTTCTGCAAATGTTTCTGCTTTTTCAATATAAGGCGTTGCCGCTTCTTTCGCTTGTTCGTAAGTTGTTTCAGCTTTATCGGCAAATTCACCAGCTGATTCTTTGGCTGAGCCAAATAATTTTTTAAAAAATGATGCTACTCCCATGGTCTTTTTATTTGATTAGTCTTACAATATTAAGCAATTTATATTAATATTGTTTTAATATCTAGTTAATAATTTGCTGAAAATCAGCATTTGGCATTATTTACGCGTAGTTTTTACAAGTATAAAAAAGGATGATTCCATCTATATTGTGTGCTGCCAGAAAAGAAAAGTTTGTTTTTTTTGTGTATTTTTATTTTAGTAGGGGACTTAAAAACAAAAAAAAGCGTCTCCAATGAAACGCCTCAATTTAATTTTTAAAATTACTCTATTCCAATTCGAATGTTAATTTTAAAGTTACTCTGTACTCTGAAATTTTACCGTCATTTACGGCAGCACTATGGTCTTTAACATATACAGAACGTATATTTTTTAACGATTTAGCTGCCTGAGTAACCCCTTTTCGAGTTGCATCTTCCCAACTAATTTCTGAATTAGCCAGCACTTCAATTACTTTTAATATTGACATGATTACTAGGTGTTAAATTAGATATTAAATGTACCAAATTTTTTAAAATTTTAATTTAAAATTAGGTGTTTTTTAATTTAATATTAACATTGTCAATTGGTTATGCGTTTTTAAAATGATTTTTATAAATGACCGATTGTTTATGCGTTTACCGCTTCCACTTTAATGTTTTCATCGTTCAGCATACTTTTCAACATGTTTTCGATGCCACTTTTTAACGTAAATGTTGAAGAAGGGCAACCACTACAAGCCCCTTGCAAAATTACTTTTACAGTTTTGTCATTTTCATCGTAGGAATCAAAAACGATGTTACCACCATCAGCAGCAACAGCCGGCTTTACATATTCTTCTAATATATTAATAATTTGCTGTGAAGTCACATCCAGATTATCGAAATCTTGATGCGTACTGTTTTCTTGTTTTGCACTAGCTTCAACTAAACTTTCATCAAGTACAGTTCCGCCATTCTCAATGTATTGCTTGATAAAACTTCTTAACTCTAGGGTTATTTCTTGCCATTCATTGATTTCATATTTAGTTACCGAGATGTAATTTTCGTCGATAAAAACTTCTTTTACATATGGGAATTTGAACAATTCTTTCGCTAATGGCGAAGGAGTAGTTTGATCAATATTTTTAAATTCAATAGCGTTTTTAGTCAACATCTTGCTAACTACAAATTTTAATGCTGCTGGATTGGGAGTTGTTTCTCCGTAAACAGTAATAGGCTGTTTTTTTGTTTTGTTTTCCTCGACATTGATAATTACTCCGCCATTGTTTACAAATGTTTCTATTTGTTCAGCAACGGCATCCTTAACATCTTCCCATTCTACAATGCTGTATTTTTCAATTGCAATGAAATTTCCTGAGATGTAAATTGTTTTTACAAATGGTAAGTAAAATAATTGTTGTGCTAGAGGGGAAGTTTTGGCTTCATCTATGTTTTTGAATTCAAAACTTTCATTTTGAGTAATGAAATCTTGGAATTCAAATTTTAGTATGGTTGGGTTTTGTGTTTCTTTTATGCTAACTTTTGTCATGATCTTTGTAAATTTTTACAAATTTAGTAAAGAAATTTTCCACGATTAGCTATATTTGAATATTAATAAAATAAATTAACAATAATTTAGTTATTCAATTAGATATTTGTATTTTTATTAGGGTAATAACCGTTCTATATAATTGTATTTCAATGTATAATAAAATTAAATTTTTAGTACTACTTTTTTTTATATCCCAATATTCTTTTTCGCAAGAAGGAATTGCTGTTTATTCTGATTATTTATCAGACAATTATTATTTGATACATCCTTCTATGGCTGGTGCTGCCAATTGTTCTAAAATTAGATTAACGGCACGAAAACAATGGTTTGGTCAGGAAGATGCGCCTGAACTTCAAACCGTAAGTTTTAATGGAAGAATCACGGACAAAGCGGGAGCAGGGATTATTCTTTTTAATGATAAAAATGGATATCACTCTCAAAAAGGAGTTAAGCTGACCTACGCTTATCATCTAATGTTTTCGAGAGATGATATTGATCTAAATCAATTGTCTTTCGGAATTAGTGCAGGTTTAATTCAAAGTCAATTAGACGAAACTGCTTTTTTACAATCTGGAGATTTTGATCCCATAATTGATGGGACTGTTGTACAAAAAGATTCCTATTTCAATGTTGATGTTGGTGCGTCATATAATTATTTGGATTTTTATGTTCATGGTACGGTGAAGAATGCCATTGAGACTAGGAGAGATATCTATACCGAATATGAAAGTGATAATTTAAGAAAGTATTTGTTGAGTGCCGGTTATGTATTTGGGGATAGGGATAGAATATTATGGGAACCATCAATTTTATTTCAATTGGTTGAAAAGACCCAAGAAAAGTCAATTGATCTTAATATGAAAGCGTATAAGAATTTTGATTTCGGGAAATTATGGGGAGGCTTATCTTACCGCAGAAGTTTTGATGGTGCTGAATATACGAGCGGAAGCGGAATTTCTAAACAGAAACTACAATATGTAACTCCTATTATTGGGCTTAATTTCAATAATTTTATGTTTGCTTATACTTATTCTCATGTCGCTGGGGCCATAAAATTCGATAATGGTGGTTATCACCAAATTACTTTAGGATTGAATTTATTTTGTAAACCTGAAAAGTATGAATGTTTTTGTCCTGCAATAAATTAATTATAGTACCATGCTGATTAAATCTGTTAACGGAAAAACACCTTCTATACCGAAGGATTGTTATGTAGCCGAAAATGCAACTATTGTGGGTGAGGTAACTTTTGGAGATTCTTGTAGTGTTTGGTTCAATGCGGTCATAAGAGGCGATGTGAATTTTATCAAAATAGGTAATAAAGTAAATATACAGGATGGCGCAATTATTCATTGTACCTACAAAAAACACCCAACAATTATAGGCAATAATGTTTCCATTGGTCACAATGCAATTGTTCATGGCTGTACCATTCATGACAATGTATTAATTGGAATGGGTGCGATTGTAATGGACAATTGTGTAATAGAAAGTAATTCTATTGTGGCAGCAGGAGCTGTAATTACCCAAAATACAGTTGTATCCTCAGGGACTATTTATGCAGGCGTTCCTGCGAAAAAGGTAAAAGATATTGATCAATCTGACTTTGCAGGGGAAATCGAGCGGATTTCGAATAATTATGTAATGTATTCCGGTTGGTTTAAAGAATCTACCGACGAAGACTAAATCTCTTATTTTAAAAATCTATTTCTTCGATAGTATATTTATTTCCCAGTATTTCAGATAATACTTGTGGATTGGTGTTGGTGTAGAATATAGGTTCGCTTTTTTCTGCTGAAGAAAAACCTATTTTCTCTTTTAATATTTTTTGTGTTTGTTTAGCAACCGCTTCTCCGGAATCAATTATTTGTATGTGTGGTGGAAGTATGTTTTTTATTTGAGGAATAAGGTAAGGATAATGACTGCAGCCTAATACCAGATAGTCTATATTAGCTTCAATCATTGGCGTAAGATAGGAGTGGAGTAGTTTCGTCATTTCAGGTGAGTTGATATCGCCATTCTCAATTAGCTGTACTAATCCATGACCAACCTGTTCTATTATTTTGGTGTCTTGATACTTTTCAGTAGTCTTGTTAAATAATTCGCTGTTAAGCGTTCCTTGTGTGGCTAAAATACCGATTATTTGCGTCTTAGAATGATTTACAGCTGGTTTTATCGCTGGTTCTATACCAATGAAAGGGACATTGTATTTTCTTCTTAACTCTTCAATAGCATTAGTAGTTGCGGTGTTACATGCGACTACGATTAATTTGCAATTCATCTGGAGGAGAAGTTCAGTATTCTTCATGCTTAATGCAATAATCTCGTCCTTTGATTTCTGACCATAAGGAGCATTCTTGCTATCCGCTAAATAAATTGTTTTTTCATTTGGTAGTAAATGGTGTATTTCTCTCCAAATTGAAGTCCCGCCAATCCCTGAGTCAAAAATCCCTATTGGTTGATTGTTACTATTCATAAAAACAAAGTTAAGTGCTACGATTTATATATCCTAAAAATAATTTCGGTCAAAAAAAAACTGCTCGATTCCAATTGAATGAGCAGTTTTGTATACTAATTGTGTGTTTTTTAGAAACCCAAATCTTTCTTCACATCAGCAGTCAAGTTTGGACCATCAGCTAATAAAAGTGTAGAACCATCTAATACATATTGGAACCCTTTAGCTTTACCTACTTTTTGGATTGAAGCTCTTACTTTTTCCATTAATGGTTTTACGATATCAGATTCTTTTTGTTGCAATTCTTTTTGTGCATTGTCTCTAAAGTCAACAATTCTTTTTTGCATATCTTGAACTTCTTTTGAACGTTCTCCATTTACAGCTTCAGTTACAGTTGCAGATTCTCCGTCGTATTTTTTTAATTTTGTTTGGTATTCTTCCACCATTTTTTTATAGTTAGCGTCATAAGTACCACTCAATTTCTCCAATTGTTTTTGAGCATCAATCATAGATGGCATTTTAGCCATAATTTCACTTACATCAACATGTGCTGTCTTTGCTTGTGCATTAATTGTTTGATTTGCTCCAAAGAATAGTATTCCGGCAATAAGTAAAGTTTTAATTTGTTTCATCGTTTTTAAAATATTTAATATTAATTTTTGTTTGTATTCTCTTTTAATTTTTCTGCTTTTGCTTTTTTAAGTGCTTCTCTTTCTTCTAGTATTTTTTTCTTTTTTTCTTCCAATGCTTTTTTGCGATCTTCTATTACCTTTTTACGGTCTTCTAAAATCTTTGATCTTTCGTCTGCTTGTTTAATTTTAGTCTCTTCTAGAACTTTTTTTGAAGCTAATTTAGTCGAGTCATTTGCAGTCGTTGTTGTTTTTACTTCGTCTGTTTTAGAAGAGGCAGAAACCGTGCCAGTTTTTTTAGCTTCTCTTTCGGAAAGAAGTTGTTTTCTTCTATCGTCAAATTCTTTTTTCTTTTGCTCCTGAAGTAGTTTTCGATCAGCGATAATCTGGTCTCTTGCTGCTTTTTTCTCGTCCAATGCTTTTTTTCTATCCGCTAAAACTGGATTTTCATCCACTGCATCTTCCTTACTTTCTTTGACTTGTTGGTCTTTAAGTTGTTTTTTACTTAACTGCTCTCTTTTTTCAGTACGGTTCAGCACTCGCAAAACCTGCTCGCTAACGTCAAATCTTTTTGCTGCAAAAAGCATCGTCAAATCAGATGATTTGTCAAAAATAAAATCATATTTTTTTGCTTCAGCTATATCTTGAATGGCAGTAAATACTTGATCTTGTATTGGCTTTGCCAAAACTGATTTTTGCTGCATTAAATCACCAGTTGGACCAAATCTTTTCTGCTGGTAATCTACTATTTCATTTTCCAGAAACTTAATTTCAGTTTCTCTTTCGTCAATTAGTTCTTTTGTTAATAACGCTTTTTCTGCCTTTAGCGCCTCTTTCAGTTTATTGACATCTAATTTTTTTACTTCAATTTCTTGCTTCCATTTTTGAGCTTTTTGATCTAATTGGCTCTTGGCTTCGGTATAATCAGTTACATTTTCTAAAATGTACTCCATATCAATATAGCCTATTTTGGTTCCTCGGGTTTGCCCTTTGACTGTGTTTAAAACGATCACGGCTAAAAATAGAAATAAAAATTGTTTTCTCATAACGGTTTAGTATTAGAAAATTTTATGTCATTTTTTTTTAAAATTGTTGTCCAATGATAAAATGTGTTTCCCATCCATTAGCTTTTGCTGTTCCAGGCAAAGCATCAAAACCATATCCAAAATCAATACCTAGTAATCCAAATGCAGGCATGAATACACGTAAACCAGCTCCAGCGGAACGATTCAATGAAAACGGATTGTAGCTTTTGAAATCTGCATAAGAAGATCCAGCTTCCAAGAAAGTCAACGCATAAATAGATGCCGATGATTTCAACGTTATTGGATAACGCAATTCCATTGAGAATTTATTATATACCGTTGCTCCAATTTGTTCATTTGTGCCCTCTTTTACTGGAGTTAAAGAATTGTTTGGATATCCTCTTAATTGTATCGTTTCTCTTCCATCCATCGAATAATTTGCTAATCCGTCTCCACCTAAATAGAATCTTTCAAATGGCACAACGCCTCTTTCTTGATTGTATGCGCCAAGGAATCCAAATTCGGTCAAAGTTCGCAGTACTAATTTACCATAAATTTTCGTGTACCAGTCGGCTTTGAACTTTATTTTGTAATATTCTAACCAATTAAATTTCTTTTGGTCAACTAATGCAGGGTCAGCGGCAGCATTTTGAAGGTTGTCAATTGATACTCTATTTGGGGTCGTGTTTGAAGCACTTGGAATAGCTTCTACATAATCTCCTTCATTCACTTGAATTCCGTTTGAACCAGTATAAGTTGCTCCCTTATGTTTGTATTTATATTCTTGCTTGTCTCCTAAGGTTGCATAATCAATTCCGTTCATTAAGGAATAAGGTGGAGTTACTTTTGCTGAAATACTAAATTCTGAACCATAAGTAGGGAAAATGGGGTTAGTTCCTTTGTTACTTCTTGTTAAACCTATAGTGTAAGCTAAATTTCTAGATGTTCCATTTCCAAATGTAAATAAACCTGTATTGTAATTATTTAAGTCATAATGTTGGTAACTTACGGATTGAGACAATACAAAGAAATCATCCGGCACAGTCAGTCTTTTTGCCAAACCTACAGATAAGGTTAGAATATTAAAGCTTTTCGTTTTGTCGACTCTTTGCGTAATATAATTATTTAAGAACTGCTTGCTGTATGACAATGAGGTGCTGAATTGAACAGGTTTCTTTTGTCCAAACCAAGGTTCTGAAAAGGACATACTATACGTTTGGAAATAAGTACTTCCTTGTAATCGTAAGGAAACTTTTTGTCCGTCACCCATTGGTAAAGGCTTGTAAGCATCTTTGTTTAAAATATTCCTTGCAGAGAAGTTGTTAAAAGACAATCCTAAAGTTCCTATGAAACCACCACCACCGTAACCTCCTTGAAGTTCGATTTGGCTGGATCCTTTTTCAACAAGATTGTATTCAATATCAACCGTTCCTGCGCTAGAATCTACATTTTTAAATTTTGGATCTATAGCTTCAGGATCAAAGAATCCTAATTGTCCTATTTCACGAATAGTTCGTACCAGTTCTTCTTTGCTGTATTTTTCTCCTGGTTTAGTTCTCAATTCTCTATAAATAACACGGTCATTCGTCTTGTCATTTCCTACAACTGTAATCTTGTTGAAGTAGGCTAGTGGACCTTCAGTAACTCTGATCTCGAAATCGATTGTGTCATTTGCTGTTTTTACCTCTACTGCATTTATATTAGAAAATAAATAACCACTGTTTTGGTATAAATTGGTGATGTCTTCACCGTCTGGTTTTGATTTATCAGCAATTCTTTTTTCTAGAAGTACGCCATTATATGTTTCTCCTTTTTTAACACCTAATATTCTGCCTAATAATTGATCAGAATACACCGTGTTTCCTAAAAATTTAATGTTTCCAAAATAGTATTTATTTCCCTCTTCAACATTTATTTTAATTGCTAATGCCTTTTTATCTTTGTTATAAGAAACAGAATCGGATAATATTCGTGCATCACGGTATCCCTTTTCTTTATAAGCGGCAATTACTTTTTCTAAATCAGTTTTGTATTTTGCTTGAACAAATTTGGATGCCTTTAATATACGTAAAGGATTTTTTTGCTTGGTATCTTTCATTGCGTTACGCAATACCTTATCAGATAATTGTTTGTTTCCGTCAAAATCAATTGATTGGATTTTTACTTTATCACCTTTATCAATGTTAACAAGCATGTTTACCTGACTTACTTTTGTCGTGTCCGCTTTGGTAGTAATGGTAACTTTAGTATTGTAATAACCTTCTTTTTTGTATTTATTTTCAATGTAATTTTTAGTGGTAGTAATTAAATTTTCATTAACTATTTTCCCCTTAGTTAGGCTGTTATCTTTTATTAAAGCCTCCGTTTTATTTTTCTTAATTCCTACAAATTTAACCTCATTTAATTTAGGTAATTCAACTAAGTTTAAATCAAGATAAATGCTGTCGTTCTGGATTTTATTTACATAAAATGAAATTTCATCAAAAAGGCCCAGTTTACCAAGCTTCTTTATCGCACTGCTTATTTCTTCACCCGGAATTATTATTTCTTGTCCTTTTTGAAGACCTGCAAAAGTTATTACGGTTTGAGTGTTAAAGCTTATTTTACCAACAACTGCAACATCTGCAAGGATATATTTTTTTCCTTGATCAAAAGGGACTCTGTCTTGTGCTTTAATTTGGGTAAGACTTCCAAAAATTAATACGGTAAGGGCTATTCTTATACTTTTATGTAACACTAAAAAATTATTTAATTTGTTCACTTGTTTTTCCAAATCTACGTTCTCTTTTTTGATAACTAATAATAGCCTCATATAAATCTTGTTCTTTAAAGTCCGGCCACAATATATCAGTAAAATACAATTCTGCATAGGCAATTTGCCAAAGCAAGAAATTACTTATTCTATGTTCTCCACTTGTTCGTATTAATAAATCTACATCCGGTAAATTTTGCGTGTAAAGATGCTCATTTATAATTGAATCATCAATAGTGTCTATTGAAATTATATTATTTTTAACTTTACTGCATATATTTTTTACAGCACTGACTAATTCTTCCCTAGAACCGTAGCTTAACGCTAGGGTCAACGTCATTTTTGTGTTGTCCTTTGTTTTATTTATTACATCAAGAAGTTCTTTTTGAGCAGATTTAGGTAATTTTTCCAAATTACCAATAGCGTTCAATTTGATGTTGTTTTTTTGAAGTGTTACGAGTTCTTTTTTTAATGAATTGATAAGCACCTTCATTAAGGTTTCGACCTCCAGTTTTGGTCTGTTCCAGTTTTCGGTAGAGAATGCGTATAGAGTTAGGAATTCAATTCCTAATTTTGCACTTGCCTCAATTATTACTTTTACTGATTTTGTGCCACTTTCATGTCCCAAAGCTCTTAAAAGTCCTTTTTGTTTTGCCCAACGACCATTGCCATCCATAATGATAGCTAAATGTTTGGGTAAATTCGTTGCGTCAATCGTATCTAGTAAATTCATTTTTTTAATCTGTACAGTAACATGGTTTGTTTCCAAAGGTATATGTAAGGGTAAATCCCGAAAAAACATACCAATCATTATTATTTAAATTCCCGAATCGTAATGGTTTCAAATTTTCATTCTTCGGATTGCTTCCGTCAATGTTATCTGTTAATGTATAGCGAGCTCCAACCTCTACGGCCAATATGAAATTTGGCGTGATGTTGGATTTAATTCCTAAATTCATTGGAATGGCAAATGAACCAGAGCCTTTGTCTTTTTTTGTTTCACCAGCTAAAATATATAACTCATCATATCTAAAATAGCTTATCCCAGAATATACATAAGGAGTAATTTTATTTGACATCTCATGAAGATTAAAATCAAAAAAATTGAATTCAAGGCCTAAAGATACTTCTTTTATACTATTTTCAAAACGGTATCCTCTTTGATTTCTGCCGTCTTCTTTTGAATCAAGGTCGTTAGAGGTGATTTTTGATTGGGTGTAGGAGAATCGATAAGAATGTCTCGGGCTTTTATTCCATTTATATAACAAACCCAGAGCAGGTTCATTTGGCGATATATAAGTGGTAGGACCTACATCACCTATAAAATTACTACCGCCTACAAAAACACCAATCTCATGAATTTGAGCTTGGATTGCCAGGAATGGAAATAGGCATAACAAAAAGTGGAGAATTTTGTTCATTCAAATTAAAAATTGCGTGCAAATATAATAATTATCGATACGATTCAATACCTATTAAGTTAATTGTCTGTTTTTTTGAAAAACAAACAATAAATAGGTCTGTGATTATTCCAAACGTAAAAAAGGGATAAAATCGTATAGTATTAATTAGAAATGGATTAGTTCCTTCTATCTTCTCCCCAGAGTAATTTGGTACGTAGGGTTTTTAAGAATGTTTCTTCAGGAATCTCTACCATATTTATTTGAAAAGGAGTTTTCTTAATCGTTAGAATTGATTCGTTTTTCACAGATGTTATTCTGGAATCTAGGGAAACTAGATAATTTTCCTCTCTACCGGAAACTTTTAACCGAATTTCTGTTTCATCAGGAACAACAAGTGGTCTTGCGTTTAGATTATGAGGAGCGATTGGGGTGATGACTAAACTTTTTACGTCGGGAGTTAAAATAGGCCCGCCACAACTCAAAGAATAACCCGTTGATCCTGTCGGGGTGGAGATAATCAAACCATCTGCCCAATAAGAATTTAAAAATTCATCATTTAGATAGGTGTCGATTGTAATCATCGAGGTAGTGTCTTTTCGACTAACCGTAATTTCATTCATCGCAAAATTTAAATCCCTAATGGATTCATTCTCTGGAGAACAGGATAAACTCAATAACGTTCTTTTAGAAAGGGTGTATTTTTTTTCAATTACAAACTGCATAAACGCAGCAATATTTTCTTTTTGTACCGTCGCGAGAAAACCTAAACGTCCTGCGTTTATACCTAATATAGGTACGCCTAAATCTCGAACTAAAGTTGCGGCTCTTAAGATTGTTCCGTCTCCGCCAATGCTTATTAACATATCAAAGCTTTGATCCAATTCGGTATGGGATTCAAAAGTTTTATATTCCTTTCTTACAATGTCTTTTTCGTAAAGCATTTTCAAGAAATTGGCCTCAATAACCATTTCTACCTTATTGGTATTAAAAAAAACAAAAATGTCTTTTATTATTGGTTCGGTACTGTTCAGGTAATATTGTCCGTATATGGCTACTTTCATATTTTGTTTAATCGGGGATATGTTTATTCGTTTCTTTTTCGGTAAAACGTCATATTATATATTAAGGTATTTATCTAAATAATCAGAACGCTCTTTCAAACTATTGATATAATTGTCTTCGGGATGATTAGATATGATCTCGTAATTGTATCTTCGGAAAGTTTGAATTATTTCATTTAAAGCACCCAAACTTATTTTCATTGTAATTTGAATAGTTGTAACATCTGCTTCCGAAATAAATAAGCCTAAAAGTCTGCCATTGTTACTTTCAACAATTTGTGTAATCTGACTCATGGAATAATCCAATATTTCTCTCTTAACTATTAATATTCTTCCAGGTTCTTTAAGGAAAGGAGTTTCA
Source organism: Flavobacterium sp. CG_9.10 (assembly GCF_015752245.1). Classification (NCBI taxonomy): domain Bacteria; kingdom Pseudomonadati; phylum Bacteroidota; class Flavobacteriia; order Flavobacteriales; family Flavobacteriaceae; genus Flavobacterium; species Flavobacterium sp. CG_9.10. Next base: position 32,365 of record NZ_JADOVD010000006.1, on the reverse strand, counting down.
TGAAAGAATTTCATGATGTCTACAATTTCATAGTAACCTACATAGCTATTATTTTCATCTAATACTGGAATCAAATTAGTGTTGTTTTTTGCGAAAATTTCCAACACATCCAGCCAAATCGTATTTGTTCTGGCAAAAAAGCCTTCAAGGGTATATTTATAATCAGACACTTTTTTACCATCGTCAAATGTTTCAATGTCATCCGCTGCAATGCTGCCAATATAAATACCCTCCTCAATTACGGGAAAATGGGTAAAATGCAAATCATTAAAAAAGTCATGAACAGTCGCAATAGAATCTTGGCTGTCAATCGCTTTAAAATCGTTGGTAATATATTCTGTAATTTCTGTCATAAATCAATCTCCAATATTTCATGCAAAATAATCAAAAATAAGCAAAAACTCCTAGGTTTTACTTTGTATTTTTGCCTAACAAATACTATTTTCAACAATCAAAAAGTGTTCCAATGACAAAGTTAAGTGTAAACATCAATAAAATAGCAACGTTACGTAATGCCCGCGGAGGAAATGTTCCCGATTTACTAAAAGTGGCAGCCGATATTCAAAAGTTTGGTGGCGAAGGAATCACCATACATCCGCGTCCAGATGAGCGTCACATTCGTTATCAAGATGCCCGCGATTTGAAATCAATTGTTTACACCGAATATAATATTGAGGGAAATCCAGAGAAAACATTTATAGATCTTGTTCTGGAAATAAAACCGACTCAAGTGACTTTGGTGCCAGATGCTGTAGATGCGATAACTTCTAATGCAGGTTGGGATACTATAAAACATGCCGCATATCTAACCGAAATAGTTCAGGAATTTCAGCGCAAAGGCATAAGAACTTCCATTTTTGTCGATCCGGTTCTGGAAATGATCGAAGGCGCTAAAAAAATTGGAACAGAAAGAATCGAGTTATACACGGAAGCGTTCGCTCATAAATACAGTTTGGGAAATAAAAGAGGAATTCAACCGTATATGGAATCGGCAATTTTGGCAAACCAGTTAGGTTTGGGCATCAATGCCGGTCACGATTTGAGCTTGGACAACATTCAGTTTTTCAAAGAAAATATTCCGGGTTTACTAGAGGTTTCTATCGGCCATGCTCTGATTTCCGAAGCCATTTATATGGGATTGGATAATGTGGTTAATATGTATTTGCAAAAACTGAAATAAAATAATTGGGGCGTGACCGTGCTTTCACTAGCGTTACAGCAAGGTCGGGCTATCCGTTGCAATCTTTTTTTCATTCCGCTATCGCTTCATGATAAAAAAGGATTTCCACTTTTATCCCTCACGCACGTAATTCTGCAATCTAAAATCTAAAATCAAAATGCTTTACTCAAAAATAGAAGGTTTAGGCAAACCACTTTTAATCTTACATGGTTTTCTGGGAATGTCTGATAATTGGAAAACACTCGGAACGCAATTTGCCGCCGATGGTTTTCAAGTTCATATGATCGATTTACGCAATCATGGCCGAAGTTTGCATTCGGAGGATTTTAGTTATGAAATCATGGTTCAGGATATTTTTGACTATTGTCACGCCAATTCTTTAGAAAATATCAATATCATCGGTCATTCAATGGGTGGAAAAGTGGCCATGCTTTTGGCGACAACTCATCCGGAATTAGTAGATAAATTGATTGTTGCTGATATTGGACCAAAATTTTATCCGCAACACCATCAGGATATTTTAGCGGGATTAAATGCAGTTGATTTTTCCAAAAAACCAACACGCAGTGAAGTCGAAGAAATTATGTCACCACATATTCCTGATTTTGGAACGCGACAATTTTTAATGAAAAGTTTGTATTGGCAAGAACCGGGACAACTCGCATTCCGATTTAATCTGGAAGTTTTCAATAAAAAAATGGAAGAAATAGGAGTTCCATTGCCTCCCAATGCTATTTTTGAGAAACCAACATTATTTATACGCGGCGGAAAATCTAATTATATTTTGGACAGCGATTTCGAAAATATAAAGCAGCATTTCCCTGATGCAAGTTTAGAAACGATTCCTAATGTAGGGCATTGGCTTCATGCCGAAAATCCAATTCTGTTTCATCAAATAGCAAGTTCCTTTTTAAAATAAATTAAACAGATTTAAATATTTACTACATTTATTAAAATTTTAAAACAAAAATCTATGAATTTATTACTCAGAATCCTTATTACATCCGGTTTAGTATTGCTAATTGCCCACTTTATGCCAGGAGTCCATGTGGATAATTTTACTACAGCTTTAATCGTGGCGATAGTTCTTGGTTTGCTTAACATATTTATCAAGCCTATATTGGTGCTACTGACTTTGCCAGTTACTATTGTTACATTAGGATTGTTTTTACTAGTGATAAATGCGGTAATTATTTTGTTGTGTACTAATATAGTAGGCGGATTTCATGTTGATTCATTTTGGACTGCCTTAATCTTTAGTATTGTATTGTCACTATTACAATCTATAATGAATGGTATATTGGGAGAAGGAAAGTAATTGCTTATTTTAACAAGTAATTATGAGTTAATGAACTAGCTGTAATAGTTAATTCAATACCTTTGTTTTTTAAAAAAGTAAATTATGACAAAAAAGGTTTACATATTACTATTGGTTATGCTTGGTTTCTTTATGATGCCAAGCATGGCTTTTGCATGTGAATCTAAATCGGAGAAAACGAGTTGTACAAAAGAATCTGCTTCGCAAACTTGTGAAAAAGAATGTTGCAACAAGGAAAAAAAATCAAAAAGCCATGAGGGCTGTGACGGAGGCTGTAAACATGTTTCATGCGGCAGCTCAGTAGTTAATTTGGCTTTGTCTTCTCCATTTTATGTTGAAATCAATACGCAACTTTTTAGTTTTTCACCTGAGAAACAAAATTATTATTACTCAGAAATCTTTATCTCTTCTGATTTCCGTTCGATTTGGCTTCCACCTAAAATAAGCTAAATCTTTTATGCACAGCCATAAAAGGGTCTAATTCAAAGCGGAAAATGCTTTAAAATCATTAAATTTATAGTCATATTTAATTTGAATTTTAACGATAATGTTAGAATTTGAAAATGACTATTTACTAATTCAACTTAAAATTATATACAATGAACACAATAAAAAAATTATTGATGGCAGTTACACTATTGCTTTCAATCACAATAACTAATGCACAAATTAAAAATGCTAAAACAGAAACTATAAAAATTTATGGGAACTGCGGAATGTGCAAGACTACTATTGAAAAAGCGGGAAATCTTAAAAAAGTAGCGCTGGTAGATTGGAACAAAGACACCAAAATGGCAACGCTTACTTACGATTCACAAAAAACAAATCAAGATGAAATCTTAAAACGCATCGCTTTGGCGGGTTACGACAGCGAAAAATTCCTGGCTCCTGATACTGCTTATAATAGTCTTGCCGGTTGTTGTCAATATGACCGTGAGGCAAAAGTTGCTGTAAAAAGCGAAACTAAAACTGAAATGGGAACTATGGAAAATCACAGTCAACACGCTATGGCATCAGAATCAACAATGACCGTTCAAAAAAAGGAAAATAAATTGAATCCTGTTTTTGAAACTTATTTTTCATTGAAAGATGGTTTAGTGAAAACGGATGGTAAAATGGCTGCTGCCAAAGCGAAAGAAGTATTGAATTCCTTAACCGCTGTAAACATGAACGACTTGCCAATGGATGTTCACATGGTTTGGATGAAAGTAATGAAAGATTTAATGGCTGATGCCAAGAGTATTTCTGAAACAGAAGATATTAAAAAACAAAGAACCGTGTTTATGGGCTTGTCTAAAAACATCTATGCTTTGATAAAAGTGGCGAAGTACGAAACTCCAGTTTTTTATCAATTTTGTCCAATGGCAGATGGAGGAAAAGGAGCCAATTGGTTAAGCAAAGACAATGCAATTAAAAATCCATATTATGGTTCTCAAATGATGTCTTGTGGTAAAACGGTCGAAACCATTAAATAAAAATGAAGATTTATATCAAAAATATGGTATGCAATCGCTGTATAAATGTCGTGAAGTCCGAAGTTGAAAAAATTGGACTTCACGCTATTTCAGTTCAATTAGGCGAAGTACTACTTTCAGAAGATTTCAAGGAGGGCGAGAAAGAGCGATTGTCAAAAAGTTTGCACGAACTTGGTTTTGAATTATTAGATGATAAAACAAGTATAACTATTGAGCGGATTAAAAATCTGATTGTTGATATGGTACATTATCAAAATACCGAATTAAAAATCAATTTATCACATTATTTAGCGGAACACTTGATGCAAGATTATAACACATTAAGCAATCTGTTTTCTGAAGTGGAAGGGAAAACTATAGAACATTACTTTATTACTCAAAAAATTGAAAGAGTAAAAGAGTTGCTTCTGTATGATGAATTTACATTGAGCGAAATTGCTATTCAATTGAAATATAACGATGTAGCGCATTTGAGCAATCAGTTTAAAAAGGTAACGGGTTTGACGCCAACATACTTCAAAAAAGCAAAAGAAGCCATCCGATTCGAAATTGACAAATTATAAATTTTACAATTTATTATCAATATTATACAATAATCTAAAACGATTATTTTTAGAACTTTGAATAGTTAAAATAAAGCTAGAAGTAAAAATAAAACTAAAAAATATTAAAATGAAAAAAGTATTCTTATCAATTGTAATTATGGCTGTAACTTTAACAGCTTGTAATCAGAAAGTCAAGCAGGTTGAAGAAACAAAAGTTGAAAAAACTGTTGCAACCACAGATTTATATGCTTGTTCTATGCATCCCGAAGTAACGGGAAAGAAAGGGGATAAATGTTCTATTTGTGGTATGGAACTAACAGTACCGGTTAATGAAGCTACAACTGTTACTCCAAATACGACTGTTGAAACAAAAACAGAATCAACTGTTACAACAACTTCCCAATCTTCATTTTCTACAAGTGAAATTGTAGCAAATTATTTGAAAATAAAAAATGCATTTATTAAGGACGATTCAAAAGGTGCGGCGAATGCAGCTAAAGCATTATATGCGACTTTCAATAGTTTAGATGGCAAGTCATTGGACACGAAAATGAAAGCGGAATACATTGATATAAAAGATGATGCTAAAGAACATGCGGAACACATTGGTAGCAATGCTGGAAATATTGAACACCAAAGAGAACATTTTGCTATGTTGAGTAAAGACATAAATGATTTGATAAAAACTTTTGGAACGACTCAAAAATTGTATCAGGATTATTGCCCAATGTATGACCAAGGGAAAAGCGGATATTGGATTAGCGAAATTAAAGAGATCAAAAATCCGTATTATGGTTCGCAAATGCTTACTTGCGGAGGAATAAAAAAAACCTTTTAAAATGAAAATCGTTATCAAAAGAATAATAATTTCAGGTTGTGTTATTCTTTTGCTATTACAATTTTATCAACCCGTCCGTAATTTAGATTATGGACGGGTTCTACCAATTCATTTTAACAAAACATATAATGTTCCTTCAAATGTTAACAACATTTTAAAGACTTCCTGTTATGATTGTCACAGTAATAATACAAAATATCCTTGGTATTCCTATATTCAGCCAACGAGAATGTTTATGGATAGCCATACTACTGAAGGAAAAGAGAATTTAAATTTCAGTGAATTTGGTAATTATTCTAAACGAAAACAAGGGAATAAATTAGATAGAATTATCAAACAAATTAAATCAGATGAAATGCCATTGTCTTCTTATACCTTAATCCACAGAAATGCTAAACTCACTATAGAGAATAAAGCAGTATTGATACATTGGATGGAGCGAACGAGAGATAGTATTTCTATAGAAAATTAAATAGTATGGTAGAAAAACTCATATCATTTTCTCTGAAAAATCGAGTAATAGTATTGCTTGTTTCCGCCTGTCTATTTGGTTGGGGTATTTATAGCTTGCAACAAAATCCCATTGATGCCATACCCGATTTATCAGAAAATCAGGTTATTGTTTTTACCGAATGGATGGGAAGGAGTCCGCAGGTTATTGAAGATCAGGTAACTTATCCTTTGGTTTCTAATTTGCAAGGCATTCCAAAAGTGAAGAACATTCGGGGTGCATCCATGTTTGGGATGAGTTTTGTCTATATCATTTTTGAAGATGGCGTCGATGCTTATTGGGCTAGAACCCGCGTTTTGGAAAGATTAAACTATGCGCAACGATTGTTGCCTCAAAATGTCGTGCCAACCTTAGGTCCTGATGGTACGGGTGTCGGACATATTTTTTGGTATCATTTAAAAGCCAATGGTATGGACTTGGGAGAGCAAAGAGCGCTGCAAGATTGGTATGTGAAATTTGCATTGCAAACCGTTCCCGGTGTGGCGGAAGTGGCTTCCTTTGGCGGTTTTGAAAAACAGTATCAATTGGTATTGGATCCTTTAAAAATGCAGTACTATAACGTAAGCATGATGGAAGTGATGAATGCCGTTAAGGCCAACAATAACGATGTTGGCGGACGAAAGTTTGAAATGAGCAACATGTCTTACATTGTGAGAGGATTGGGTTATATCAAAAACATAAAAGAGGTAGAAAATATTGCCATTAAAAATTACAATGCTGTTCCCGTAAGAGTAAAAGATCTTGGTTCTGTACAAATGGGAGGCGATTTGCGCTTGGGAATTTTTGACGAAAATGGCGACGGAGAAGTAGTCGGTGGAATTGTGGTCATGCGATATGGGGAAAATGCCGATAAAGTAATAAAAGCGGTGAAATTGAAAATGAAAGAAGTCGAAAAGGGACTTCCACAAGGTGTTACTTTCAAAACTTCCTATGACAGAAGCGAACTAATAGAGCAAGCAGTCGAATCCGTTAAAGGAACTTTAATCGAAGAGATGATTGTGGTATCTATTATAGTTCTTCTGTTCCTTTTTCATTGGAGAAGTGCACTAATTATCCTCATTCAGTTGCCCATATCCGTTGCTGTAGGTTTTATTTTGCTTCAAGTTTTTGGGATTACATCCAATATTATGTCATTAACGGGAATTGCACTTGCGATAGGCGTTGTGGTCGATGACGGTATTGTAATGGTCGAAAATGCATATAGAAGTATTTCAGAAAAACAAGAAGAGATGGATAGTAATCAACAATCGACTGATAAATGAAAAGCTTTTTAAAAAATGTATTCAAAAAAGAACACGACCCATTATCTTCGGAAGAAAAACTGAAAATAATCGAAACCTCTTCTAAATTGGTTGGCCCCGGTGTTTTTTATTCCACTATAATCGTAATTACTTCATTTTTACCGGTATTCCTTTTGACAGGTATGGAAGGTAAATTGTTTAGCCCGCTGGCCTGGACAAAATCCTTCATCCTCATTGTCGATGCGTTTTTAGCCATCACGCTTACGCCGGTTTTGATTAGTTATTTACTGAAAGGAAAACTTCGCCCAGAAAACAAAAATCCAATTAACAAAAAATTAGAAAGCATCTACACACCGATTTTAACTTTTTGTTTAAAATGGCGAAAATCATTGTTGGGAATCAATATCCTCGCATTATTAATTGGGGTTTTTATGTTTACACGCTTAGGTTCGGAATTTATGCCTCCTTTAGATGAAGGTTCCATTTTGTTCATGCCGGTAACGTTGCCTGATGTGTCAAATTCCGAAGTAAAACGAATTTTGCAGGTTCAGGATAAACTGATAAAATCGATACCGGAAGTGTCTCATGTTTTGGGAAAAGCCGGAAGAGCAAATACAGCAACCGACAATAGTCCAATAAGTATGATTGAAACGATTGTTTTGCTTAAACCGCAACAAGAATGGAGAGACGGTAAAACAAAAAATGATATTGTAACAGAAATAAACAATAAACTGCAAATACCTGGGGTAACCAATGGATTTACCCAGCCCATAATTAATCGGATCAATATGCTTTCTACCGGTATCAGAACTGATGTGGGAATAAAAATTTACGGAGCAAGTCTGGATACCATTGATGCCTTATCCCAAAAAATTAAAAAAGCACTAGAAGGTACGGCGGGTGTTAAAGATTTGTATGCCGAACCCATAACTGGCGGAAAATATATTGATATTATAGCAAAACGCGAAGCAATTGGCAGATATGGACTTTCGATTGACGATGTAAATAATGTTGTTGAAGCGGCTATTGGTGGAATGAAATTGACCACAACCATCGAAGGTAGAGAACGATTTTCAGTAAATGCCAGATATGCACAAGAATACAGAAATAGTATTGAGGCATTAAAAAAGTTGCAGGTGCAAACCATGCAATTTGGACCAATCCCATTGGAAACCATAGCAGATATACAAATAAGTGATGGACCACCGATGATCAATAGCGAAAACGCAATGCTTCGCGGCAGTGTATTGTTTAATGTTCGGGAGCGCGACTTGGGCAGTACCGTAAAAGAAGCGCAGGAAAAATTGAATGCGTTGATGACCAGAATGCCTAAAGGCTATTACGTCGAATGGAGCGGTCAATGGGAAAACCAAATTAGGGCCAACAAAACACTAACCATGATATTACCTATTGTTCTTGTTATTATTTTTCTTGTTTTATACTTTACCTATCATTCAATGAAAGAGGCCTTAATAACGATGATAACCGTACCATTTGCCTTAATTGGCGGAATATTTATGGTCTATTTTTATGGTATTAATTTATCGGTGGCGGTGGCTGTTGGCTTTATTGCACTGTTTGGACTGGCTATAGAAACAGCCATGTTAATGACCATTTATTTGAATGAAGCCATGAATAAAATGGTAGAAAAATACGGCAATAGTAATGAGACTATCACTGAGGCTATTTTACGACAGTATATTATTGATGGTTCAGCAAAAAGGTTACGACCAAAACTGATGACGGTTTCCGTTTCGTTGTTTGGTCTAATACCCATTCTTTGGGCAACAGGAACTGGTGCCGATGTGATGCTACCTATTACTGTTCCACTCATTGGAGGGACGATAACTTCAACTATTTATGTTTTATTGGTAACACCAGTTGTTTTTGAAATGGTTAAGCTACGTGAATTAAAAACAAAAGGTAAAATTGAAATTATAGATGCTAAAGAATAAATATTTTCTCGTTATAAGTTGTTTGGTTCTAAATGTCACTGTTATGGTAGCACAAACGCTATCATTGGATGCCGTTTTGGCCAAAATCAAAACCAATAATCCGCAACTGAAAATGTACGATGCCGATATTCAAACTATGAATGCTGCCGCAAAAGGAGCCAAAAGTTGGATGGCACCGCAAGTGAATACGGGTTTTTTTATGACTCCTTACAATCCAAGATTGTGGAAAGCCGACGAAATGGGACCAGGAATGGGGAATTATATGTTAGGCGTTACACAAATGATTCCTAATGTTTCAAAACTTAAGGCTGATTTTAATTATATGAGCGCCATGTCTTCGGTCGAAGCCGAAAATAAAAATTACACCATCAATCAGTTGAATGCTTTAGCAAAAACGAATTATTATCAATGGTTGGTACTCAGTAAAAAAATAAAAATTGCCAATGATAATTTATTGCTTTTGGAATATATGATTAAAAGTATGGAAATACGATACCAATATAATATGGATAAATTACCAACGTATTACAAAGCGAAATCACAATACAGTAAATTGCAAAGCATGACTGTAATGTTGCAAAATGATATATCCCAAAAACGGATTGTGCTTAATACGTTGATGGCAAGAGATAAAAACACCGCTTTTGAGATAGATCCAATCTATAAATTAATTGATTTCAATCAGATGGAATCAGATACCACATCACTTTCTCAAAATCGAAGTGACCTTAGAGCCATCGAAAAAACAATTGCCTTAAATCAATTGAAAATAAAAGCCGAAAAGACAAAATTATTACCCGAATTTGGTGTCAAATATGAACACATGTTTGCCTTTGGTGAGCAACCGCCACAATTCACTTTAATGGGAATGATAAATATTCCAATGCCTTGGTCAACAAAGATGAATAAAGCCAACATCAATAGTTTTCAACTGAAAAATGAAAGCCTTTATTGGCAAAAACAGATGATTCTAAATGAAGCGAGCGGAATGATTTCAGGAATGAATACCGAATTGGTAAACGTAAAAAAACAATATGAAATTGCCGAGAAAAGTATTATTCCCGCCTTACGAAGAAATTATGATACGGCAATTATAGCTTGGCAAAATAACACGGGAGATTTGTTTGTTGTTCTGGATGCTTGGGAAGCTTTGAACATGGCTCAAATTGAAGCATTAGATAAATTGCAAACTGTTTTGAGCACGCAAGTGGAAATTGAAAAACAATTGGAAACCAAATAATTATGAACAAGTATTTGAAATATAGTTTAGTGGTACTGGTCATTTCGATTATTGGAATTACTACTTATTATTTTATAAACAAATCCAATACTCAATCAAATCATGGGCATCAAAAGGAATTGTACACTTGCCCGATGCATCCCCAAATCATTCGGGACAAACCGGGTAATTGTCCCATTTGCGGAATGGCTTTGGTGAAAAAAACAATTCGGAATCAGGCTGTAAACAGTAAATCAATTGAAGATTTATTAACGCCAACCGATAATTTTATAGTGGGTAATTATCAAACTACAACACCAAAAGACACCGCCATAAGCAGTGAAATGAGTTTACCGGGAATTGTTACTTATGATCCAAATGCTGGAGTAAATGTGGCGGCAAGAATAAGCGGCAGAATAGAAAAAATGTATGTCAATTATAAATACCAAAAAGTAAATAAAGGACAAAAACTTTTTGATTTATACAGTCCGGAACTACTGACTGAACAGCAAAATTTCATCTATTTAATCACAAATGATGCCGATAATACATCGATTATTAAAGCATCAAAACAAAAATTGGTTCTTTACGGAATGACTAATAATCAAATAAATTCGCTGGTTTCAACCAGAAGGTCAAGCCCCGTAATTTCCATTTATAGTCCTGCATTCGGTATTATTCAAGGAACGGAAAGCATGACTAAAAGCGCAGAGAGTCCTATGCAAAACTCCAGCGGTACCACAGAGAATTTAACCGTAAAAGAAGGGGATTACATTAAAAAAAATCAGGTCGTTTTTAAATTAGTGAATACGGATAAAGTGTGGGCTATTTTTAATGTTCTGCAAGGATACAATAGCTTGATTAAGACAAATCAATCCATCCGGATTTCCTCGGAATTAGACGAAAATGATTTTATTGATGCCAAAGTAAATTTTATTGAAACGCAATTCAACCCGACTGATAAAAGCAATAGAATACGAGTTTATTTAAATAACAACACTTTAAAATTTCCCATCGGTTTGAGGTTGCAAGGCATTGTTGAAACAAATCCGATACAAGGGATCTGGCTTCAAAAACAGGCACTGGTAAGTATCGGCAGTAAAAAAATTGTTTTTATAAAAATGAATAACGGATTCAAAGTAAGAGAAATAAAAACTGGAATTGAAATCAATGATTTTGTCCAAATTATCGATGGGATTTCCGTTCAAGATACAATTGCTGAAAATGGGCAATATTTAATTGATAGCGAAAGCTTTATAAAAACAGAATAATTATGCAAAAGATAAAAAAATTCAGTTTTATATTATTACTGTTTACTGTATTTTTAGCCTGTAATACTAAAAAGGAGGAGGACCAAAACGCTCATCAAGCGGAAGAACAAAATAATTCTGCTTCTAATGAATTTGTCCTGAGTGACCAGCAAATTAAACTGGGTAATATTACCACCCAAACTATTTCGGAAACAAGTAGCAGTCTGGAACAAAGCTATACTGGCGTTCTTACGATTAATCAGGAAAAAATTAGAACCATTTCGGCGCGTGCAATGGGACGAATCGAAAAGTTATATTTCAAAACTGCCGGTGATTATATTAATAAAAATGAAGCAGTTTATCAATTATACAGCGAAGATATCGCAATTGCCAAACAAGACTATTTTACGGCATACAAACAGCTTGCAATGCCGGGTGATTTTGGGAAAAACGCTCGAATTATGTTCAATGCAGCCAAGCAAAAACTTTTGTTTTTTGGTTTAACCAATAAACAAATTGAATATATAAAAAGCAGTAATGAAGTCTCGCCTTATACCACTTTTTACAGTGCCTACAGCGGTTATGTTTCGGAAATACTAGTCACAGAAGGCAGTTACGCCATGGAAGGTTCCGGTATAATTAAATTGGCCGATTTAAACAGTCTTTGGCTTGAAGCGCAGGTAAACGCAAATTATGCAAAAAGTATAAATATTGGACAAAACGCAAAAGTTACATTTGCCGATTATCCCGATAAAACAATAAATGCTAGAATTTCATTTATTAATCCGGAAATAAATCCAGACACCAGACTGCTTTTAATACGAATGGAAATCCCGAATCAAAACTCATTCCTGAAACCCGGAATGCAGGGAATTGCAAAATTAACGCAATCGAATCTAAAAGGATTATTTATACCGGCCGATGCCGTTATTCGAGAACAAAACTCGTCGTATATTTGGATTGAAAAAAGTCATGGCGTTTTTGAAGTATTAATGGTAGAAACCGGCGTGGAAACCAATGGCATGATTGAAATAAAGTCGGAAATGGATAAAACCCAAAAAGTGGTTGTTACAGGTGCGTATGGCATAAACAGTGAATATAAATTCCGTAAAGGTGCCGACCCAATGGAAGGAATGAAAATGTGATATTTTGCAAATTTTTTCCAAAATTGTACAACTATTTAAAGCCATTTCATTTGGATATTTGTAATGATAATTTAAACGAGTAAAAAAATGACACACTACTCCTATACTATCACCGGAAGCTCCTGCAATGATTATCATGTCAAATTGAAAAAAAACCGTTACGGTTGTTGAACATATTGTAGCCAAAGTTTCCTTCATTAATAAATCCAGACTTCAGATTTTTTTTAATTCGGATTGAAAATTAGTACAAATTGGAATGAAAATACTCAATTATAACCTGGTGTTGCGGTCAAATATGCGGGTACTTGCAAAATAAACCCAAACCGATAGGAAAGGTAATTTATTCCAACGTATGCTGTCATTTGAGGAAAAGATGAAACTTAAATTTGGTTCGGAAAATTAAAAACGGGATTGTTGAAAGTGTAGTTGAATCTAACGCAATGATTGAAATTAAATCAGAAATGGACTCAACCCAAAAAGTAGTAATTACCGCTGCCTAAACCATAATTAGTTAAGGTATATACTCCGCAAGGGAGTCGATTTAATGGCCAAGGTGAGGATTTATATCATTGGTTTATAGATATTTATAATAAAAAAAATTGGCTGAATTAGTACTGCGTTAAGGAGCTTTGAAAACATTTCAAAATTAAAATAATTATAAAAAAGACGTTATCCGATAATTAAATCGAATGTCATTTAAGAACTGTAATAAAAAAAAACAAAACTATGGAACATAATAACACAGAATCAAAGAACAACCCTTATGCAAAATTTGCCCTAATAATGGCCGTTTCATTTATACTCATGTATCTGATAATGTTTTTAAATGTTGCTGAATTCAGTCATATTTATAATAGTATTACTCGTTTTTATATGACTACTTTAATGATTGCGGTAATGACAGTCAGTATGTTACTTTTTATGTGGAAAATGTACCCAAATACTAAAATTAATTTTGCGATAATAGTCTTTGCTTCTTTTACATTTTTTGGAACACTATATCTTTTAAGAACACAAACTTTTATTGGAGATATACAGTATATGAAAGCTATGATTCCTCATCATTCATCCGCCATTATGACAAGTAGTAATGTAGATTTTAAAGATCCAGAAGTCAAAAAATTAGCTGAAGATATAATCGCTGCCCAAGAAAAAGAAATTAAGCAAATGAATGAAATGATTGTTCGTTTAGAAAGCAAAAAATAATAAAGTGAAAATTTTCATCAAAAATATGGTTTGTGGCCGTTGTGAAATGGCAGTGACGAAAGAGTTCATAAAAATGGGACTTTCTATCGTTAAGATGCAATTAGGTGAAGTTGAAATTGCAAATAATTTAAACGAAAGCCAAATCCAACTGTTGTCGAAAAACCTGAATTTGCTTGGTTTTGAAGTGTTAAATGATAAGGTAAATAAGTCGGTCGAAAAGATCAAAAATCTAATATTTGAGTTGGTACATAATAAAAGAGATCAACTTAAAAGTAATTTATCAAGCTATTTGTCAGCTGATTTAAGGCAAGATTACAGTACCTTAAGCAAGTTATTTTCAGAAAAAGAAGGGGTAACAATTGAACATTATTTTATCGCTCAAAAAATTGATTTAGCAAAAGAACTTTTAATCTATAGTGAAATGACGTTAAGTGAAATTGCGATTCAGCTTAATTATAGTAATGTCGCGCATTTAAGCAATCAATTCAAAAAAACTACTGGTTTTACTGCTACGCATTTCAAGCAATTGAAAGTTAAAAAGAAAAAGCAGATTGGTGAATTATAAATTATACAAAGCTTACCCAGAATTATGTAACAACATAAAGTAGATTCATTCCGATATTTGTTATGTTAATTTAAAACTTCAAAAAAATGACACACTCTTATAACATTACTGGAATGAGTTGCAATGGTTGTCGCAGTACAGTGGAGAAAACATTGAATGCTATTGAGGGGGTTGAGGCTGTTGTTACCTTAGACCCAGCAGTAGCGACTATCACAATGGAAAAACACATTCCTACTTCAAATTTGCAAGAAGCTTTGACTAAAGCTGGAGACTACACTATAGAAATGGGAAATTCTACTGACATAATCCATAAAACGGAGGAAAGTGCAAAAGAAAATTCTTGTTGTTGCGGTACCAAAAAAACAGCATAAATCTCAATAAATCTAAGGCTAAAAGTAATTTACTTTTAGCCTTATTGTTGTAAAAATAAATTTATCAGAATCTAAAGACTAATAAGATAAATGGGGTTGTTCTAGAAAAACTTCCAAAAAATAAGGAATTAATTATATTATTCATGAAACATACCTATACTATTACCGGAATGTCGTGCGATGGTTGCCGTACCAAAGTAGAAAAAACACTGAATGCCGTTGAGGGAATTGAAGCTATAGTTTCATTGGATCCACCGATGGCAACCATAATAATGGAAAAACACATTCCTACTTCACAGTTGCAGGAAGCTTTAACTGCTGCAGGCGATTATACCATTGAAATGAGCAAGCCGGCAGCCGCTGCTGAAAAAACCGATGAAGAACCAACTGCAAAATCGTGTTGCGGTACTGAACCACATCAACACAACACAGACAGTCATCATCATATTCATAACGAAGAAGCCAAAATTCCCTTGAATGCGGCAGGAAAATATTATTGTCCCATGCATTGCGAAGGCAATAAAGTTTATGACAAACCAGGAGATTGTCCTGTTTGCGGAATGGATTTGGTAAAAGCCCCCGAATTAAGTGCATCGAAAGTAATGTACACCTGCCCGATGCATCCCGAAATAATTCAGGAAGGGCCGGGATCCTGTCCCATTTGCGGAATGGATTTGGTGCCAATGAAGCCTACCGAAAGTGAAGATAACAAGACCTATCTCGATTTGGTTCGCAAAATGAAAATCGCAGTCGTTTTTACACTGCCTATTTTTATCATCACAATGTCAGATATGATACCCAATAATCCTTTGATGAAATTAATGGATATGTCAAGTTGGAACTGGGTACAATTTGGATTATCACTTCCCGTGGTTTTTTATGCGTGTTGGATGTTTTTTGTGCGTGCCTGGAAGTCTGTAATTACATGGAATTTAAATATGTTTACCCTTATCGGAATTGGTTCTGGGGTCGCTTTTCTATTTAGTGTATTTGGACTGTTTTTTCCGGAACTTTTTCCAAATGAATTCAAAACAGAAGGCGGAACAGTGCATCTGTATTTTGAAGCAACAACGGTAATCCTAACTTTAGTTTTGCTGGGTCAGCTTTTAGAAGCCAAAGCACATAGCCGTACCAGCGGAGCGATAAAAGAATTGTTGAAATTGGCTCCAACTGAAGCGACTTTGGTTGTGGATGGAGCGGATAAAGTAATTTCGATCCACGACATTAAAAAAGGAGATTTATTGCGTGTAAAACCGGGAGATAAAATTCCAGTGGATGGAAAAATAACTGATGGTGAAAGTACAATAGACGAATCGATGATTTCGGGAGAACCTATTCCCGTTGACAAAACGATAGATGATTCCGTTATTGCCGGGACCATAAACGGTAACAAATCCTTTGTGATGATTGCCGAAAAAATAGGTTCAGAAACGGTGCTTTCGCAAATTGTACAAATGGTAAATGATGCGAGTCGTTCCAGAGCCCCAATCCAAAAACTAGCCGATAAAATTGCCAAATATTTTGTGCCAATAGTTGTTCTTACTTCTGTAATCACTTTTTTTGTTTGGGAAAAATTTGGACCGGAACCTGCATTGGTTTACGGATTTATTAATGCGATTGCGGTTTTAATTATTGCCTGTCCGTGTGCTTTGGGATTAGCCACGCCAATGTCCGTGATGGTCGGAGTGGGGAAAGGAGCGCAATCTGGGGTGTTGATAAAAAATGCCGAAGCCTTAGAAAATATGAATAAAGTGAATGTTTTAATTACTGATAAAACAGGAACAATTACCGAAGGAAAACCTTCCGTTGGACAAGTATATTCTGTACCAAATAATGAAATTGATTTATTACAAAATATAGCTTCGCTAAATCAATACAGCGAGCATCCATTGGCGCAAGCCGTAGTCAATTTTGCGAAAGCTGCAACCGTTTCATTAATCGAAGTGAAAGATTTCGAAGCCGTTTCGGGTAAAGGAGTTTTAGGGACAGTGACCAATAAAAAAGTGGCATTGGGAAACAAAAGCCTGATGGAACAAGTGAGTGCAACAATTTATGCTGATTTAGAGAGTCAAATTATAGCCGAACAAAAACTGGGAAAAACGGTTTCCTATATTTCCATTGATGGGGTTGCCTTAGGGTTTGTTTCCATTACCGATGCTATTAAGGAATCCAGTGTCGAAGCTATAAAAGAGCTGATGCGTCAGGGTGTTGAAGTGATTATGATGACTGGAGATAATGAAAATACTGCTAAAGCTGTGGCTGCCGAATTGCATTTAAGTTCGTACATAGCGGGATGTTTACCCGAAGATAAACTCAAAGAAATTAAGCGTTTGCAAGCAGAAGGAAAAGTAGTGGCTATGGCTGGCGACGGAATTAATGATGCTCCGGCATTGGCACAATCGGATATAGGAATTGCGATGGGAACAGGAACGGATGTTGCCATAGAAAGCGCCAAAATTACCTTAGTAAAAGGGGATTTAAAAGGGATTGTAAAAGCCAAAAATTTAAGTCATGCCGTAATGAGAAACATCAAGCAAAACTTGTTTTTTGCTTTCTTTTACAATGTGTTAGGAATACCAATTGCCGCGGGCGTTTTGTATCCGTTTTTTGGAGTTTTGCTTTCGCCAATGATTGCAGCTTTGGCGATGAGTTTTAGCTCAGTTTCTGTAATTGCAAATGCGTTGCGATTAAGAAGTTTAAAGCTTTAAAAAAAAAGGATCTGAACTTGTTTCTCGAAAAAAGGAAATTGTTGTCCTATTGTTATAATTATAGAAAATCGCCACTAAAGCTGTTGAAAATATCTTAAATTTATAATGTAATTTTAATAAATTTAATTTTTAACTGTCTTAATTTGAATAACATAATAAAACTGTAGTCAAATGAAAATAATTTTAGCAACTGATGGTTCACTTTTTAGTATCGCAATGGTAAAAGAGTTTGCAAAGAGACCTTTGCCGTCCAATACAAAAGTTAAAATCATCTCAGTTTATGAAGGAGCTTCTCTTATGAATGTTGCTCCTATGGGTGTCTTAACGGAATATTATGGCAATGAAGATGTAAACTCATCAAAGTTTGCAGAAAACTCTGTAGATGAGGCAGCGAAAATCATTAGAAATAAAAACCCGGAACTTTCAATTGTCACGGCAACAATAGAAGGAGTTCCTAAAACTGTTATTGTCGATGAAGCCGAAAAGTTTGGTGCAGATTTAATTGTTCTTGGTTCGCATGGCTATAGTGTTATTGATCGTCTTTTATTAGGGTCGGTCTCACAGTCTGTTGCATTGCATGCCAAATGCTCTGTTGAAATTGTACGGAAGAAAAAATAATAATAGTTTGCATTCAAATTAATGGAGTGATAGTCACAAAGTTCAAATTTAAAAACAATTGAAATTTTTAAAAAAAATATTATGAAAACATTATAAAAAGTTACGTTAATGGTTGGTTTAGTTGCTCTTCTATATTCTTGCCAGTCAACACAACAGGTTCTCTCAAAATCAGATAAGAGAATGGAAATTATGAATGAGATTGCTAATGATGATAGCATGTCCAAAGAGATGATGGGGATGCTTATGAATAGCAAAAGCGGTAAAATGATGATGCAGGAAAAGGAAATGATGATGACGAAAGAAAGTCATGCTAAAATGATGGCAATGATGAAGAATAATCCGGAAATGATGAAAAAAAATCATGCTAAAATGATGTCGATGATGAAAGAAAATCCCGAAATGATGAAAAGCATGATGCCGGAAATGATGAAAATGATGCAAGATAATCCAGAAATGGAGAAATGCATATAGGAGCGCATTTTTTCATTGGAATGCAAATCGATTGGTTGGTTTTAATAATTGTATTTCTTGTTTTTATATTGGTGATGTTAAGTCGATTCAGAAAAAGAAAATTACGATTGCATAGTTTAAAATAAAGACTGATTAATTCCTTAATCTAATAAAAAATGGAATCGAAATTATTTAGTATTAAAACGATTGTTGAAACACATTAGCACTTAAAAATGAATTATCCAAAATAAATCAATATGATAGCGGTTAAAAAATTGGGGATTTTATTAGAAAAAACAGAATTTGAATTTGAAAATGAAGGTGTATTAAATCCTGCCGTAATAAAGGAGGGAAATAATGTTCACATCTTTTATCGTGCATTAAAAAAAGGAAATTATTCAAGCATTGGATATTGCAGATTGGATGGACCACTTAAAATAATTGAACGAAATCAAAAACCTATAATATACTCGCAATATGATTATGAAAGTCATGGAGTTGAAGACCCTAGAATAACAAAAATAGAGAATACGTATTATTTGACCTATACCGCTTTTGATGGAAATAATGCTTTAAGTGCACTTGCAACATCAACAAATTTAAAAGATTTTCAAAAATTAGGTTTAATCACCCCTCAAATGAATTTTGAAAAGTTTAAATGCCTATTGGAATATTGTGAAACAAAAACAGAAGAAAAATATACCCGTTTTTATGAATTCTTAAAAATAGAAATGTCTGGAAACTCTTTTAATTTATGGGATAAAGATGTTGTTTTCTTTCCAAGAAAAATAAATAAAAAATTTGTGTTTCTTCAAAGAATACGCCCTGGCATACAGATGGTCTCGTTTAACTCAATAGAGGATTTAACACAAATTTTTTGGGACAACTATTTCAAAAATTTTTCAGAATATATTGTGCTTGAACCTAAATTTAATCATGAAGCTTCGTATATCGGTGCTGGTTGTCCACCAATTGAAACTAAAGATGGCTGGATATTAATTTATCATGGAGTTGAGAGTACAGCCGATGGGCGTGTTTATCATGCCTGCGCTGCCTTACTTGATTTGGAAGATCCTTCAAAAGAAATTTCAAGGTTAAAGTATCCTTTATTCTCACCAGAATTAAGTTATGAAAAGAAAGGTGTTGTGAATAATGTAGTATTTCCTACAGGTACAGCTTTATTTGATGATCAATTATACATTTATTACGGTGCTGGTGACGAGCAAATTGCTGTAGCATCGGTAAATTTCAATACACTTTTAGACGAATTAAAAAAAACAAATTAGTAATCAATTAAAATTTAAAATTATGACAGATATCACCATTAACATCAAAACAGGTTCAGACAATAGCGAACCCAAAGTTACAACAACAGACAGTGATTTAGTTGCTGTTCCAAAAACAGAATTCCCAACAGCAGAATCACCAAAAGTACAAACTCCAAAAAAAGATACGAAGGAGAAAACTTCTACGGATAAAGAGTCTCCAAAGAAAGCCGCCTCAAAAAAAATGGACATGACAGAAGAAGAGCATGCAAAAATGGGTTCTAAAAAATAGACTTTTGAGATAAGCTATTTCAACTATGGTATAGCTTATCTCATAAAAGGATTGCTCAATAAAGTGTAAACAGAATAACATTGACAACTATGACTAAAATCACTATCAATATTGACACGGACGGTGACGAACCGAAGGTTACCGCCACAACGGAAAATTCCAACGCAGATATTCCAAAAGCAGAGCTAACAAAAGAGGAAGCCCCGAACGAACAACCGAAGGAAGTTACTCCAGTAGAGGAATCTCCCGAGGAAGAAAAGAAAGAAGAAACTTCTTCGGAAAATGATGTCAATGAAGGGGAATCTCCAGAAAAAGAGGACTCGACGAAAATGGATATGTCTGAGGAAGAGCATGCAAAAATGAGTGATGAAAAACCTTCAGAAAAAGAATTCACTAAGGATGAATCTCCAGAGAAAGAGGACTCGACGAAAATGGAGATGTCTGAGGAAGAGCATGCAAAGATGGAACACGGCAATGCACCAATGGGAATGCAAGGTCATGACCATCATAAAATGATTGCAGATTTTCGATTGAGATTTTTCATTTGTCTTGGGCTTTCCATTCCGATAATGATTTTATCTCCCATGCTTCAAATGCTCGTTGGTATAAATTGGCAATTTGCGGGTTCACAATATGTTGCCTTTGCACTATCTTCAATAGTTTTCTTTTATGGTGGCTTACCATTTCTGAAAGGATTTTGGAACGAAATAAAAACGCGCACACCTGGAATGATGATATTGATTGCAGTGGCTATTTCAACTGCATACATATATAGCACAGCAACTGTTTTTGGTTTAAAGGGAGAAGATTTTTTTTGGGAATTAGCAACATTAATTACCATTATGTTGCTTGGCCATTGGCTCGAAATGAAATCTATTGCAGGTGCGTCAAGAGAATTGGAATTGCTTGTACAGTTAATGCCCGACCAAGCACATCTTGTCACTGGAGATCAAATCAGTGATGTAAAAACGGATTCACTTAAAGAAGGAGACATTATCCTTATTAAACCTGGTGAAAAAATTGCTGCCGATGGCTTAATTGCCGAGGGAGAAAGTTATTTAAACGAATCTATGCTCACTGGCGAATCCGTTCCAGTAAAAAAATCGAAAGGGCAAAAAGTAATAGCGGGTTCCATCAATGGTAATGGTTCTATAAAAGTTACCGTTAGTCATGCTTCCAAAGATTCTTATCTCTCTACGGTAATTAAGATGGTAGATGATGCACAAAAATCAAAATCAAAAACACAACTGCTAGCTGACAGGGCTGCACTCGTTCTTACCATTGTTGCATTAACGCTCGGCTTCGGAACATTTGCTTTTTGGCTAATATATGGTGAGACACTTCAATTTGCATTGGAAAGAATGGTAACTGTAATTATTATTAGTTGTCCTCATGCACTAGGTTTAGCAGTACCATTAGTGGTTGCTATCTCAACAGCGTTATCAGCAAAAAACGGATTACTCATTAAGAATAGAACAGCATTTGAGAACTCAAGAAAAATAACAACTATAATTTTTGACAAAACAGGGACACTTACCATCGGAAAATTTGAAGTAGCAAAAATAACTCCTCTATCTATCGGAGACGAAAAAGAAATTATTAGGCTTGCCTCTGCGCTGGAGCAAAATTCCGAACATCCTATTGCAACAGGAATACTCACCAAAGCAAAAGAATTGTCTATTACAATTCCAGAAGTTTCAAATTTTAAAGCAATAACGGGCAAAGGAGTTGAAGCCGAAGTAGATGGGAAAAATATCAAAGTTGTAAGTCCAGGCTATCTTAAAGAAAATAAAATTGAATTACCTGAAAATTATGCAGGGAACAAAGCCGAAACAATTGTTTTCATTATTATAGATGGAAAACTGGGAGGATTTATTTCATTGGGAGATAAAATAAGACCTGAATCTGCCGAAGCAATACAAACACTTCACGACAATAAAATCAAATCAATTTTACTTACTGGCGATAATGAAGCCGTTGCCAAAAGTGTTAGTGATGAATTAAAAATGGATGGCTATTTTGCAGAAGTGTTGCCAGAACAAAAATTAGAAAAGATAAAAGAGCTGCAGGCGAAAGGAGAATTTATTGCCATGACAGGTGACGGGGTAAACGATGCCCCTGCATTAGCACAAGCAAACATAGGAATTGCTGTGGGGAGCGGAAGCGACATTGCAGCCGAAACAGCAGGAATAATTTTAGTGAACAGCAATCCAAAAGACATTGCAAGTTTGATTTTATTCGGCAAGGCAACCTATCGCAAAATGATTCAGAATTTAATTTGGGCGACAGGTTACAATGTAGTTGCCATACCGCTTGCAGCAGGTGCGCTCTACAAATGGGATATTTTATTAACTCCAGCGGTTGGCGCGGTGCTAATGAGTGTGAGTACGATTGTAGTTGCCATTAATGCGAAAATGTTGAAGGTAAAGTCAGTTTCCAAAAAAGATGAAAAATAAATAATTATAAAATGAAAAAAATCAGAGTAGCAGTAAATGGATATGGAGTCATTGGAAAACGTATCGCCGATGCCATTCTTTTACAGGATGATATGGAACTAGTTGGAATTGTCGACCTAGTAACTGATTGGAGAATTAAAGCAGGGGCAACAAACAATCTTCCTGTTTTTGCTTTTGATAATGACTCATTTCAAAAAATGAAAGCATCAGGTATTGATGTTAAAGGAACATTAGATGATTTGCTTAAAAATGTTGATTTGGTTTGTGATGCAACACCAAAAAAAGTTGCTGCTTTAAATTTCGAAAAGTATAAAAATGCAGGCGTGAAATCAATTTTTCAGGGCGGAGAAAAACATGAGCTTACTGGACATTCATTTGTTGCACAAGCAAATTATGCAAGTGCTATAGGAAGGGATTCTACAAGAGTTGTTTCGTGTAATACAACGAGCATCGTTCGTATAAATGGCGCATTGCATCAATCAGGTTTATTCAAAAAAGGCAATGGAGTACTTGTTCGCAGAGCTACCGATCCTTGGGAATCTGACCATTCAGGAATTATGAATACTATCGTTCCTGAAACAACGGTTCCATCGCATCAGGGTCCTGATGCACAAACAATAATTCCTGGACTTGAAATTACAACCGTTGCATTAGTTGCTGCCCAAACAACCAGTCATTTTCATAGCTGGCATGTAGAACTTGCACGTCCTTGTTCAAGGGAAGAAATAATTTCAATTTTTGAAAAAACGCCAAGAGTTATTTTTCTCAGGGAAAGTGATGGGCTTACAGCATTAAATCATACCATAGAATTGATGAGTGATTTAGGGAGGCCAAGAGGTGATATGTGGGAAGTAGGTTTATGGATCGATAGTTTAAAAGTGATAGGCAATGAACTTTATTTCAATTACCAAGTGTACAATCAAGCCATCGTTGTACCCGAAACCATTGATGCCATCAGGGCTTTGACAGGTATAGAGAAAGAGGCAACTGCTTCCATCAACAAAACAAATAATTCAATGGGAATAATTCAGGGAGATGTTTTCAAAAATCTGTTTAAATAAAAAATGCAGTTCATTCATAAAAAGTTTAAAAACGATTAGTAGTTAAATCAGTTACAGGCACAATGAATTAAAAATAATATTTTTTTTGACTTGAAATTGAATAAAAAAAGACAATGTAATAAATACTTTAAAAGTAAAACGGAGTGATAGTCACAAAGTGGAATTTAAAAACAATAAATAAAAATTATGAAAACATTACAAAAAGTTACGTTAATGGTTGGTTTAGTTGGTCTTCTATATTCTTGCCAGTCAACACAACAGGTTCTCTCAAAATCAGATAAGAGAATGGAAATTATGAATGAAATTGCTAATGATGATAGTATGTCCAAAGAGATGATGGGGATGCTTATGAATAGCAAAAGCGGTAAAATGATGATGCAGGAAAAGGAAATGATGATGACGAAAGAAAGTCATGCTAAAATGATGGCAATGATGAAAGACGATCCTGCAATGATGAAAAATATGATGGCGGAAATGATGAAGAATAATCCAGAAATGATGAAAGAAAATCATGCTAAAATGATGGGGATGATGAAAGATAATCCCGAAATGATGAAAAGCATGATGCCGGAAATGATGAAAATGATGCAAGATAATCCAGAAATGATGAAAAGTATGATGGCAGGAATGATGGAAAAATGTAAAAATGATGAAGCTATGATGTCTGGAATGTGTAAATCGATGATGGAAAATCCCGAAATGATGAAAATGATGGAGAAAATGAAAGGTGAAAAAATGGACATGAAAAAAATGAAAACGATGGATAAAAAAATGGAAAAGAAAGAAGATCATAAAGCACATCATTAATATTTAAGTATAATTACCTGTTTCATGTAATTATATTAATTATGTTTATTAGTTTTAACCACATAGTCCCGATAGTTAATGGAATTATGTGGTTCATAAATAAATTTAGTCAAGAAATATAAATAATACCTATATCAATAAATTAAAATAATAAATTACACTTTACGGGTTAACTCTAAAATTATAAAATTATGCATGATAGCGATAACAATGGAATGCACATGGACGGATATTCTTTCATGGGAATGCAAATGTATTGGTTGGTTTTAATAATTGTATTGCTTGTTTTCATATTGGTAATGTTTAGCCGATTCAGAAAAAGAAAATAATTAGTACAATTTAGAATAATAAAAATGAGAAGAATAATAGTAGCAGCGTTCATATTGATTTTTTATTCCGGTGCGCAAGCGCAGAATATGAAAGGGATGAATATGTCAAAAAATGAAAAGCAACAAAAGGTACAGGCAACCACTTATACCTGTGTGATGCACCCCGAAATTCACGCAAGTAAACCGGGAAATTGTCCAAAATGCGGAATGGTATTAATAAAGGAGAAGGCAAAAACAGTTAAGAAAGTAGTAATACAAAAGCCAAAAAGTGTCAAAACACCCATGACGAAAACTTCCAAAAAAGAAGTTAAAATGGATGGCATGAAAATGAATGAGGCGGATGCTCATAAAGGACATGATATGGGTACTATGGATATGCCAAAAGCTAGCTTAGGACCAATCAAAACAGTAGTAAGTAAAATTGCTCCAAGAACAGTCAGATACGATTTATACGTTCGTGATACCATCGTAAATTTTACAGGAACTCCTAAAAGAGCCATTGCCGTAAACGGTCAGATTCCGATGCCAACGCTTACTTTTACCGAAGGCGATACGGCTGAAATTCATGTGCATAACGAATTGGATGAAGAGACATCGTTGCACTGGCATGGACTAATGCTGCCCAACCAATATGATGGCGTGCCTAATTTGACACAAATGCCTATAAAACCACATACGGAACATGTGTATACTTTTCCAATTATTCAACATGGAACACATTGGTATCACAGTCATACTGGTTTGCAAGAGCAAATTGGGATGTACGGTTCTATGATTTTGAACAAAAGAGAAGATCTTGATATTCCAACCATTCCCCTAATTTTGAGTGAATGGACGGATATGAACCCGAAAAATGTGCATCGAATGTTGCATAACGCCTCGGATTGGTTTGCGATTCAAAAAGGAACAACTCAAAGCTACTCGGAAGCGATAAAAGCCGGTCATTTCAAAACTAAAGTTAAGAATGAGTGGAAACGAATGAACGCCATGGACGTAAGTGATGTGTATTACGATAAGTTTCTAATCAACGGAAAAAGCGAAAGTCAATTGTCCCAATTTAAAGCGGGAGATAAAGTCCGATTGCGAATTTCAAATGGTGGCGCTTCCACTTATTTTTGGCTTACTTATGCAGGCGGAAAAATAACCGTTGTTGCCAATGACGGTAATGATGTAGAGCCAGTTGAGGTGGATAGACTAATTGTTGCCGTTTCTGAAACGTACGATGTTATTGTTACCATTCCTGCGGATAAAACGGCTTATGAATTTTTGGTCACCTCAGAAGATCGCACAAAATCAGCTTCCCTGTATCTAGGTGACGGGATTAAGCAATTGACAACTCCTTTACCAAAATTAAAATATTTTGAAGGGATGAAGATGATGAACGGAATGATGAAAATGAATGGTGATTTAGACGATATGGGAATGCAAATGTCACTGAACCAAATGGACATGAACGTAGTGATGTATCCGGAAATTACAGGGCCTCTAACTCCTAAAGGCGAAATGAAAATGGAAAGTGCAATGGATCATTCTTCACATGATATGGGAAAAATGAAAATGGATGATTCTTCGCCAAAAAAGGACGGTATGAAAATGACGGAGGACGATTATAACAGCAACGAACTTTCGGATATTGTTACATTGAACTATGCGATGCTGAAATCGCCAATCAAAACAACACTTCCAAAAGATGCGCCGGTAAAAGAATTGAAATTTGAACTAACCGGAAATATGAACCGTTACGTTTGGAGTTTAGACAACAAAGTAGTTTCGGAAGCAGATAAGATTCTAATTAAAAAAGGAGAAAATATCCGTTTGATATTGCATAACGGCTCGATGATGCGTCACCCGATGCACTTGCACGGACACGATTTTAGAGTAATCAACGGTCAAGGCGATTTTGCCCCCATGAAAAACATCATTGACATCATGCCAATGGAAACGGATACGTTGGAATTTGCAGCCACCGAAAGTGGTGATTGGTTTTTTCACTGTCATATTCTGTATCACATGATGAGCGGAATGGGAAGGGTTTTCTCTTATGAAAATTCTCCTGCTAATCCAGAAATACCAAATCCTAAATTGGCGCAACGCAAATTATTCGCAGATGACAGAGCTTTCCATGTGATGGCGGAAAATGATTTTGCTACTAATGGAAACGATGGAATGCTGATGATTCAAAACACGCGTTGGAGTATTGGTACCGAATGGCGTTTGGGTTACAACGATCATCATGGATATGAAACCGAAACTCATATTGGAAGATACATTGGAAAAATGCAATGGCTGATGCCGTTCATTGGTTTTGACTGGAGGTATCGAAAAATGGAAATGGGAGTAATGGAAGAAAATCTTTTTGGTCAAACTAATACCAAAGACAATCGCGCCGTTTTCAGTGCAGGGGTGGAATATACTTTGCCCATGCTCATCAAAGCACAAGCTGAAGTCTATACGGACGGAAATTTCAGATTGCAATTTGAACGTATGGATATTCCGGTTTCTAAACGATTGCGCATGAATTTAATGTGGAATACAGATAAAGAATACATGGCAGGTTTGCGATACATTATCACGAGAAATCTTGGTGTGACTACACATTATGATAGCGATATGGGAATTGGTTTTGGTGTGAATTTGAATTATTAAATATCCTTTGGGAAGTTTTTGTTTCGAATGCGCAGCTGCGTATTGATAAAAGAAATGGATAAAAGACGGAAGTAATAAATAGGATCATAATCCTGCAATGAAAATTGTTGTTAACTTTTTAAAAAAATAATGCTATGATGGATAAAGGAAATGGAGAAATGCACATGAACGCCTACACATTCATGGGACTACATATGTTTTGGTGGGTCTCTATAATATTTTTTGCACTTGTGTTATTAGCAGTGGCGCACCGTTACAGAAGAAGAAAATGATTCTGAATTTTACTCCATAATTAATTTGAAATAGATATTAACTTTTAAAAAATGCAGGAAATCGACCTAAAGTCTGATTATTTAGTGGTATTTGTAGTTACAAGATAATTTTTTAAAATCCACAAATACATTAGATTTTTTAGCTTGTTTGCTAAAAATGTGTGAATCATGTAATTATAATCTCTAATTGTGGTAGATTTTATCAGTTTTATACCGTTATTTTTGTTTTGCCGAAATATATTAACTTCGGAGCAACTATAAAATTATTTATATGAATAACCCTTCAGCACCAAAGAAAATTACCTGGATTATAGGATTGATTTGCGGTATACTAGGAATCATCGGACATTTTGCACATATTCAGATTTTATCGGAGTATAATTACACGCTATTACTAATTGGTTTTGTTGTTTTGGCAATAGGAACTACTGTAAAAGGAGTTTAGATAAAAAAATGTAGCTGATAAAAGAGTTTTCATAGCAAGAAATCCTGACTAGTGTAAATCTGTTTCTAGCGTTAGTCGATTTTTTCATTCGCTAAATAACTTAACTTTCAGATAGTTTAAATATTTTTTTTCCCATGATGTTTGAATAGAAAATCTTTTACCGTTGTCCAATGTATTTCTGGGTAGCGACTACTATCGAGTTTTGCTATTTTCGAACGTTCATCGATCATATTGTGCATGTATTGCATTCCTTGCCAAGCAGGATAAAGTTCTTTTTCTCCTGGCGCTAATTTTCGTGCAATCTTTATAATTATCGTAAGAAGTCTTTGTCCGCCAGGTCTAAATAAGCGAAACTTCTGTCCTGTTACCTGACTAACTATTGCTTTTACTTCGCGCGGACTTACTAGGTCACCTGCAATTCTAAGGTATCGGGGAGTATTTGAGTCCAGAGCTACTTTAGCTGTAAATTCTGCGGTATTATCCATTGTGGTAAAGCCCAATTTGTAATCCTTATTTCCCCAGTATAGAATCATTTTCTGCTTGAAAAGGATCATAGGCATTTCATTTATTAACAATTCAGTAAAGGCTCCGTTAAAAATTGAAGTTGCTGTAATTGAAGTTTTGTCAAGGTATTCGTGAAATTCACGTCTTAGATCCAAGTTTCGGTTTTCGCCATATGAAAACTTAGTAAAATCTAATGAATAGTCTGATGGAATAAAGCGAGGAACGCCGGCTGCAATGGCGGCATCTAACAAAACTTTTTGGGCATCTATAACCACTTCACGTAATCCGGCTAAAGCGGAAACTACGCACGAAACACCAATGCAAGAAGTTTTTAATTCTTCCAAATTCCAACTACTCACCTTATAAATTTTAACACCTAAATTTTCAAGTTCTTTTATTTTTTCAATATCACTGGTCGAACGAACAACTACACGTATTTCAGTATCTTTATTTAGTAAAGCCTTTACTATTCTTAGCCCTAAATTACCTGTCGCACCTGCTACTAAAATTATTTTTTTCATTTTTCTATACTATTTTCTATTGTCCGTAGAAAGGTTTTATAATTAATCAACGTCAGTTTACCTAAAAATCGGCAAATTGGGTTGTTTCGTCTTAATTACAAAGTAAATATAGATGATTAAGATTGTAATTAGTTTTTTTATAAAAAGAGATTGGATTATAAATCTAAGCAATGGGCTTTAGCGGAACATATTTGCAAGCAATCAAATCAATCTTTTTTATGTTGTTCCGTGTGATTTTGATTTCCGTTAATCGTATGATCTCCCGCGTTCATTCCGTTTGACATTCCAATCATGAAGGCAGTGATAATTAGCATTATTTTTCTTTTTATCCAAAGAGTAGGTCGTTTAGATTTCTCCAAACGTGTTTTTTTATTGTGTTTATACATTGTGTAAATGATAAATGATTTAGACATTTGTTTTATCATCTTTATGCATGGAGTTGCATAAATGCTTAGAAAGGAATTTCTAGGCTATGTATAAATTTTTATAGGAATTTCTTGAGGTAATCATCTCATTTAGAAAGAGATGTTTTATGGTAAATGAACTTACTTTTTGATAAAGCAGCGTTTGTAATTTTAGAAGAACCCGAATTTGAAGACTATAAATATCTTGAAATTGGAGATAAGCTAACTGAAATACGAATGGGGTTTTTTCAGACGAATTTATCTGATTGAATAGGTATAATTTCGAATGAGCATCACGAAATTCATTTCTAATCTTGACGTATGAAACTTGATAATAATCCGCTGAATTTGATTGAGAATCTAAAATACAATCATTGACCATCAGGCCTAAAGCCAGAAAGAGTGAAATCAGATATTTTAAATACTTTGTCAATTTATTTAATTTGAATTATCATTTTTATTGATCTGTACAAGTTTCCTAATCTTGGTTAGGATTTTGGAGCTGAAATACTATTTATTTTTCGGATTAATACCATTGGCCAAATCCGTGTTATTGGATTTAAATACTCTTTAACCACCTTTATTTTAAAAAAGTAAGACGTTTGTCTTTAACTGAATCCAGACGAAGCATTTTATAATCCAGAACATAATTTTGGTATATGCGCCAAGGCGCTTTATTCCCTTGACTGGGAAGCATATTCGCTGACCGGTTAATGTATCCGGAATTGAGGTTGAGTAACGGAACTGGTTTTAAATCAGTCTCCACTACTTTTGCCTGCACCGCTTTATAATTATGTTTGTCTAAATATTTTAAAACCCGTGAAATATATTCGCTGGTAAGGTCACTTTTCAACGTCCACGACGCATTGGTATAGCCTACAAAAATAAAGAAGTTGGGCAGGTCGCTTAACATAAGGCCTTTATAGACAAAAGATTTAGAAACATCAAATGGTTTTGAATCCAGTTGAATTTTCACTCCTCCAAACGCCACTAAATTAAGTCCTGTTGCCGTGATAATAATATCGGCGGCTAATGTTTTACCAGACTTCAATAAAATTCCATTGGTTACAAAACGATCGATATGTTCGGTAACTACTGTCGCTTTCCCTTTCCTGATGGCTCTAAAAAAATCTCCGTTTGGCGCGATACAAAAACGTTGTTCCCACGGATTGTAGTTGGGTATAAAATGAGGGTCCACCGGAAAGTTACCCAGACCTTTTTTAGCACCTTTGATAATGAATTTTTTCATCGCTTCGGGAAAGAACTTGCAGAGATTAAAAAAGACAATCGCATAAAAAATGTTTTTATATCGAATCAGCTTATACGCTATTTTTTTTGGAAATAGTCGTTTCAGTCTGGCGGCAATCTTGTCCTCATTGGGCAAAGCAGCAATGTAGGTTGGCGATCGCTGCAACATTGTAATTTGCGCCCCTTCGGCGGCAAGCTCGGGTACGATGGTGACCGCTGTTGCTCCGCTGCCAATTACGACCACTTTTTTATCGGCGACATCTAATTTTTCAGGCCATTTTTGAGGGTGGATTATTTGTCCTTCAAAACTGGATTGATCCTTAAATTCTGGGGTGTAGCCTTTGCTATAATTATAATAGCCGCTACAGCTAAAGATAAACTGGCACGTATAAACTGTTTCTTCTTCTGTGGCTGTATTTACGGTAGTTATCGTCCATAATTTCTCTTTGGTATCGAAGTTATAAGAAACAGCACTTTGTCTGTATCGGATATGATCTCGTACTTTATATTCGTCGGCAGCTTCATTCAGGTATTTCAAGATTGAAGGTCCGTCCGCGAAAGATTTTTGCTCATCCCATGTTTTAAAGGAATACCCAAAAGTATACATATCCGAATCAGAACGGATTCCCGGGTATTTAAACAAACTCCAAGTGCCTCCAAGTTCCGCTCTTGCTTCTAAAATAACATAGGTTTTCTCAGGATTTTTACGGGATAAATGACAGGCAGCCCCTATTCCGGACAAGCCAGCTCCTATTATGATAATATCGGTATGCGTTGTGTTCATGTTGTTATTTTAGAATGAAATGCTGTTGCAAAATACAAAATAGAATCAACAAAAAAACACCATTAAATTTTCAAGCTTAATGGTGTTTTTAGTTTATAGGATGATTTTTTAGAAGAGGAAAATCAAGGAGGATTTGGTTAGCGCTTTGCTCAGTCATTGCGAGTTCAGACAGCTATCGGAATCAAGCATTCCTAGTTGCGGCATTTTGTATCTTGTTCTTGACAATCACAGCATATCGTTAAAAAAACGTGTTGCGCTTTTATGACCTTTTTATATTTTAATCATTTCAATTCCTTTCATCCAGAAGATTTCAGATTCCAAGTACCTGAGCCTTGTTTTAATTATTCGGTCAGTTTTGTCTCTCGGAGATTTTATTATAAGTCTGGCTTTGGATTTAGTAAAGTCCAACGTATGTTTTTGGTCAAAGTCTTTTTGCTTATCGACAAAAAATGATATCACATTGTTTTCTATAGTCCATTTCCCTTTTCCGTATTTATTTACTTCAGGCGGAATCCCGTTTTTAATGTTTGAGTAATACTGGAAGAAAAATGTTCCATCTTGATTTAAATTCAAGTTATATTCAAATAAGTGATTTTCCTTATTTCCAAATGTAAGTGTATAATCACCAGCTACTTTATCCGTGTTTCAGCCCCTTAAATAATCGGACACAATTATAAATAGAAATCTATAATTTTGTACGATGGAAAAGAGAAAATTTACCAAAGAAGAGAAGCTA